>CACYEU010000057.1 GCA_902773445.1 uncultured Lachnospiraceae bacterium
GATAAATCCGTCTGCATCGTGATGATCATACATATCACCGGTCGTGAACGAAGCCAGAGACTCACTGTAGAGTGAATACGGACTGGTCGTACCGGCTTTGATGATATTACCTTTGTAGAGCTTCAGTTTAGCTGTGCCTGTCACATACTTCTGTGTGACCTTTGTAAATGCGCAGATCGCCTCGCGAACAGGTGTGAACCATTTGCCTTCATAGACAAGACTGGCCAGCTTGCTTCCGAGATCTTTCTTAAGAGCGATCGTATCGCGGTCGAGCGTCAGCTCTTCGAGCTGCTGATGCGCTTCCATGAGGATCGTTCCTCCGGGTGTCTCATAGACGCCGTGGCTCTTCATGCCGACAACACGGTTCTCGACGATATCGACGATGCCGATTCCGTACTGTCCGCCGATCTTGTTGAGCTTCCGGATAATGTCGGCCACTTTCATTTTCTCGCCGTTCAGTGCAACGGGGATACCCTCTTCGAAATCAATCGAGAGTTCTTTTGTCTCATCAGGAGCCTTCTGCGGAGTCACGCTCATGACCAGCATATGATCATAATTCGGCTCAAGCGACGGATCTTCAAGCTCAAGTCCTTCATGACTGAGATGCCAGATATTGCGGTCGCGGCTGTATGACTGGTCAGTGCTGAACGGAAGGTCGATACCGTGAGCTTTGCAGTACTCATACTCTTTTTCACGCGAATCCATCTGCCATTTGTCGTCACGCCACGGTGCGATCACTTTGATATCCGGAGCCAGGGCTTTGATACCCAGCTCAAAACGGATTTGGTCGTTGCCTTTGCCGGTAGCGCCGTGACAGATCGCAACGGCGTCTTCCTTGCGGGCGATCTCGACCAGTTTGGCCGCGATCGTCGGTCTTGCCATCGCAGTACCCATCAGATACTTGTGCTCATAGACAGCGCCTGCCTGCACACAGGGCATGATATAATTCTCGCAGAGATCATCGACGACATCCTCGATATAGAGCTTGGATGCGCC
This sequence comes from uncultured Lachnospiraceae bacterium, assembly GCA_902773445.1. Lineage (GTDB taxonomy): Bacteria > Bacillota > Clostridia > Lachnospirales > Lachnospiraceae > RUG842. Next base: position 997 of record CACYEU010000057.1, read on the forward strand.
TGACATTTTCGCGCGCTCCTCAAGACCGTCGAGTTCTTCTTCCTGTCCGCAGTCAACGCAGCAGCAGATGACTTCATAACCGTAAGTCTCCTTCAGCCACGGAATGACCGCAGTTGTATCAAGTCCGCCGGAATACGCTAATACTACTTTTTCCATGTTCGATCCTTCTTTCTATGCTGAGTTCGCTTCTTTGTCGTCTATCTTATCGTATGCCGATTTAAATGACAAGTACAGCATTATCCGATCAATCCGATGATCAGGTATCCGACAGCCGCCAGAAAAGCTGCCAGAGCCATATACGGCAGTCCCGTTTTGATCTGCGTCACATTCGGAACGCCGCTTCCCGCGTAAGTCATAAACAACGCGTCAGACTGCAGGCAGTTTAAGATTCCGAGGTTTGCTCCTGACAATAGCGCTGCAAGAGCAATGACAGGTTTGACATTCATCTGTACCGCCATCGGTATAAAGATCGGAAGACTGATCAGGATCAGTGACCATACATCCCCCATTGTAAATGACACAACTGACATGATCAAAAAGATGAACAGCGGCAGTAATGCCGGGGTGATAAACTTGCTGAAGATACCGATCACATACGGCGCAAAACCAAGCTTTTCATTTTCAACTGCAATAATAAACGCGAACAGTACAACGAACGCGATCGCGACCATTGCTTTCATCCCGTCGAAGAAATTATTAAAAAACTGACCGACTGTCATGATCTTCTGCCCTTTGTATAAGACCAGAATACAGAACAGCGCCGCCAGGATTCCGTGAATGATATTGCGGTTCGACAGCATCATCACGACGATCAGTACGATCATTGGTATAAAGAAATTGAGAGGTGTCGACGGAACAACTTTTTCAGCCGTATCATCATCCTCCACGATCGACGCGCCCTGATCAGAGATCTCAGGCAGTGTCGGCCCGCCTTGATCGACACGCTCGTAGGCTTTTTTCATGTTAAAAACCTTCGGTAGAATGCCCAGCGCAAGCAGCAACGCGATCACAATGGAGGCAATCGGATAAAACATGTAGATGATCGCCTTCAGATAATCTGTGCGCGTCAGGTCAAACTGTTTAATGTTGGTGATCGTAAATACAGACCAGCTCGAAAACGGAATCAAAAGACACAGGCTGATACTCTGTGCATTGAGAGTATAGGCTAAATGCTCCCTCGGAACACGATACCGGTCTGTCAGACCTTTCATCGATGACGACACGGTCAGCAGGCAAAGATAATCATCGATAAACATGATCACTGCCAGCAGCCAGGTCACGACCATTGCGCTCTTCGGCCCTTTGACAAATCTGCGCAGCAGCTGTCTGAATCCCGCCAGTGCTCCCGAGCGTTCGAACAGTTTGATCATGCCGCCGATTCCCATCAGCAGCAATACAATAAACTGAAAAGACTCATTTGAGAAAACTTCGTAGATCAATTCGACAAATCCGCCGAAGAAATCCTCTTTGAACAGGATCACCGAACCGATAATCGTTGCGACAACAATCGTTTCGGTCATGCGTTTTGTCGCAAACCCGACAATGATCAAAAACAATATGGGTATACACGACAGAAACCCATAGCCCACTTTAACACTCCTTTCGCGGACAATACTAACGATTGATAAAGAACAATCCAACCAGGCAGAGCGCAATACCGATGATCTTGCTCAAATTGATCGACTCATGGTAAACGATCAAACCGACAAAGATCAAAGCGATTGCGAGAATCGCGCTCATGACGATCTGTCCGACGCTGATATTCCATCCGGCCCGATACATATACATGACACCGGTTTCCAGACCGACAATTGCGAAGCCCAATACAAAGGGCGCCCAGTTCAGGTGTCTGTATTCACCGAAAAACGAACCCTTCGGATTGATCAGTTGGTACAGTACAAATGAAAAGACTGCGCCGACCAGGTAAGTCAACGCTGTTGCAGCCAGCGGATGAAAATCATTTGGTATGCTTTTAGAACAAATATGATAGACCACATTTGACAGAACGACCAGGCCGATCGGCCACCACAAACTCCAGCTCATTGCTGTTCTCCTCAAATATTAATTAATAAACAGGGCTGCCACGATAACGGCGGCAGCCCCTTGACTCATATCCGATTCAATCAACAGTTTGCATTACTTCGCAAAATTGAACGCTGCCTTGCCCGGATAGTCAGCTGCTTTGCCGAGGCCTTCCTCGATACGGATCAGCTGATTGTACTTCGCAACACGCTCTGAACGTGACGGAGCACCGGTCTTGATCTGTCCTGCGTTGAGTGCTACGGAAAGATCAGCAATCGTTGTATCTTCAGTCTCACCTGAACGGTGCGATACAACAGCGGTATAGCCGGCCTTGCGAGCCATCTTGATCGCTTCAAGAGTCTCAGAGACAGAACCGATCTGATTAAGCTTGATCAGGATCGAATTACCACATCCGAGATCGATACCCTTTTTAAGTCTCTCGGTGTTTGTGACAAACAGATCATCACCGACGAGCTGTACTTTATCGCCGATTGCGTCTGTCATCTTCTTCCAGCCTTCCCAGTCTTCCTCATCGAGACCGTCTTCGATCGAGAATACCGGGTATTTGTCGACAAGGCTTGCCCAGTGAGCGATCAGTTCATCTGATGTGAAGTCCTTGCCGGATTTCGGCTGATGATAGAAGCCTTTGCCCTTCTCGCTCTTCCACTCTGATGCAGCTGCATCCATCGCCAGCACAAAGTCTTTGCCGGGCTCATAGCCGGCATCTTTGATCGCCTTAAGGATGTGCTCGATCGTATCTTCGTCATCCTTCAGATCAGGAGCAAAACCACCCTCGTCGCCGACAGCTGTTGTATTGCCTTCGGACTTAAGGAGTTTCTGAAGCGCATGGAACACTTCTGTACACCAGCGGAGACCTTCTGTGAAGCACGGAGCACCGACAGGCATGATCATGAATTCCTGAGTGTCAACGGAGTTGCTCGCGTGAGCGCCGCCATTTAAGATGTTCATCATCGGAACCGGCAGTTTTGTTGCTGAAACACCGCCCAGGAAGCGGTACAGCGGAAGCTCGTGTGAAGCAGCCGCAGCCTTAGCGGCAGCGATCGAAACTGCGAGGATCGCGTTTGCGCCGAGTTTCGACTTGTCCTTTGTGCCATCAGCCTCAAGCATCGCTGCGTCAACTGCATATACGTCACTTGCGTCGAGGCCGATCACAGCTTCTGCGATCTCATTGTTGACATGAGCAACCGCCTTGCTGACGCCCTTGCCCCCGAAACGACTCTTATCGCCGTCGCGCAGTTCGAGTGCCTCGAATTCACCGGTGGAAGCACCACTCGGTGAAGCGCCGCGTCCGATCGTTCCGTCTGCAAGCCATACCTCAGCCTCAACGGTCGGGTTGCCGCGGGAATCAATGATCTCACGTCCGATTACTTTTTCAATCGTTGTATAAGGTTCCATGTCATTCTCCTTTCATCAATGATTGACACTATTTCCAGGTAACTTTTTTCCAGAAATCACTACTTGTTTTATACTTGATGATTTCATCTTTGTCAATCGGCGCTGTCACCCAGCCGCCTTTTCCGCCTTCACCAAGAATCGAAAAACCGATCTCAACACCGTCTTTATCGACGAAAAATGCATTTGGATAGTTCTCGTCCTCTCCGCTCAGAACCTTAATGTCGTTATCTTTTCCAAGGTCCGGAAGGATTTTCCCGAGCGTTTCTCCGGCTTCGTCTTTGAGAGATTTTTCCCAGGTTTCAATAAATCCGTCATCCTCAATATTGAAGACATCCTGCAGCTTATAGACTTCTCCGGTCGTCAGATCGATATTCAGTGTTCTGACTTTGACCCACTGATCGGTCGCCTCCCCGAAGATGTAGGCGTCGTTAAAGACGATACTGATGAACTCATCGGTCGCATACGACACCTTATAATCGACCTGATCAAAGACATAGACCTGGTCGAGCTTAATGATCCTCTCACGGTCTTTTATATTGCCTTTTTCGTAGATCTGTTTTTCTGTCTCGAGCGCGAAATCCTTAATCTTCTTGTTGATCTCTTCTTCATTCTTCTTGAGTCCGGACAGCGTTGGATAACCGACTGAAAGACTGACTATATACTTGTCGTCTTTATTATTCTCAGAAAACTTTTCTTCGGAAATCTCATAAGAGAGGTCTTTCTGCATGTATTCAGGGATCGCTTCGATTCCTGAATCCTCTCCGCTTCCTTCATCAGTATCAGAGTTGTCTTCATCGCCGGGATTCATATACGGTTTCAGATACTGCTCGATATTCTGTCCGCTGTCTTTTGCGGATTCATAGGTTTTTCTGACGATCATATTGAACGAATAGATAAAGATCGCGACAGCCAGCACACAGATCAGACCGATCACGACTTTGAGCCAAGCAGGCATCTTGCTGCGCTCAAAGACGCCCTTTGGCGCCTGATACATGACCTGCTGCTTGTGAACGGCAGGCATCGCTGCGCCTTTCTGCATCGGTGTATAGTTTTCACCGAGCATCTGCTGTTCCGGTCCACAGGGGACAAACCCGACATGTTCGAAATACGCTTTAGAAGGTCCGAGCGCATTGACTGTCAGAATATTCTCCTGATTCGGAAGCACGCCGTAATGAGCCATCGTATCAAGAAATGCCCGGCTGATACCCTGACGCCTGTGCTCTTCGGCAACATAGAGGATCGAAACATGGGCCGGGTTGTTGAGCGCTGCGACACCGATCATCCGGTCATATTCGTCAAAGGCGCCCCACAAGTGGATCATCCCCTGTCCGATCATCTGATTGATCGTATCGGTCTTTGCGAACATCCGGAACGACTCGGCGCAGGGCTGGCTGATGAGCGGAGCCATTTCCTTCTCAAAGCCGGCATTAACGATCGACATCGCCTCCGGTATCTGATTCATAGTCAACATGCGAATCGTCATGTTCAACATCTCCTTCTGACTCTGATGCTCAGTTACATACCGCCGTTTAAGATCACGTCTCTGTTCTTGTAAACATAGTCGATCAGAGAGATGACAGTCAGTACCAACGCAAGATAGATAAAGACAGTCTCAAGGATCTTGAACAGATGATACTTGTCACCGAGGTGAAGGATCAACAGCCCGGTCATGATCATCTGTGCAACTGTCTTGAATTTTCCCCAGTAATTTGCCGCGATAACAATGCCCTGATCGGAAGCGACAAGTCTGAAACCGCTGATGATAAACTCACGCGCGATGATCACGATCACGATCCATGCCGGAATACGTTTCAGCGCTACCAGGCAGATCATCGCGGAACAGACAAGCAGTTTGTCGGCCAGCGGATCCATGAACTTACCGAAATTCGTGATCAGATTGTACTTGCGCGCGATCTTGCCGTCGAGCATATCGGTAAAGCTCGCCGCGACAAACAGAATAAACGCAACGATCGTCCCCGGCAGGTTCTGGGCAAACGGCGCAAGCATAAACAATACGAAGAACGGGATCATAAGCACCCGAAGGATCGTAAGCTTGTTCGGCAGATTCATACCGGGCAGAATCGAATCCGCAAAATGAATGTTGAATTCCTTGTCTTCAGATCTTCTTAAGTTTGGTTTTTTCATAATCGTCTTCCTCATGTGGCTGCGATCAGATCATAACCGTTGGAACCTGTGATCGTCACGCTGATCATATCTCCGCTTTCAAGATCTTTATCACTGTTTACAAATACTAATCCGTCGACATCGGGCGCGTCACGATAGGTACGGCCTGCGTATGTCTGCCGGCTGTCAGCCAGGCTGCCCTCGACCATCACGTCAATTGTCGAGCCTGTCAGCGACGCGTTCTTCTGTTCGACGATATCCTTCTGAACTTCATAGAGTTCTTCAAGACGTGCCTTTTTGACTTCCTCATCGATCTGATCGTCAAATTCAGCAGCAGGTGTTCCTTCCTCCCTGGAGTAAGTGAAGACACCGAGTCTGTCAAAGCGCATCTCCCTGACGAAATCGACAAGCTCGTGATGCTCGCTTTCGGTCTCGCCCGGAAAGCCGGTGATCAGCGTCGTTCTTACCGCTATATCAGGCATGCTCTTTCTGAGTTTTTCAACCACGGCTTTTATCTGCGCCTGATCAGTCCGGCGTCCCATCCGTTTTAGTATCCTGTCGTTTGCATGCTGGATCGGAAGATCGATGTAATGACAGATTTTCGGATGACGGGCCATGCATTCGATCAGATCATCATCCACTTCCTCCGGATAACAGTATAACAGCCTGATCCATTGGATTTGCGGGAGCTCACACAGGCGTTCCAGCAGCGGTACAAGCCGCTTTTCTCCGTAAAGGTCGACACCGTAAAGAGTTGTTTCCTGGGCGATCAGAATGAGTTCTTTTGCGCCGGCTTCTTCTTTCTTTCTGGCTTCCTCCAGAATATCATCAAACGGAATGCTCCTGTACGGACCTCTGATCGAAGGGATCACGCAGTAAGTACAATGTTTGTCACATCCTTCCGCGATCTTAAGATAAGCATAGTGACCCGGTGTTGTGATCGCCGCCGATCCGGTATAGTCTCCGTCTGAACGGTGAGAATTATCTGTCGTTTCCTCCGGAAGCGTCTGTTCGATGATCTCACAGGCCTGCTTGATCGAATGTGTATCGATCAGTGCATCGACTTCGGGGATCTCCTTTCTGACTTCATCGCGGAAACGCTCGGCCATACAGCCTGCCATGACGACCGCTTTGATCAGGCCGTCTTCCTTGGCCCGTACCATGTCAAAGACGGCATCGATGCTTTCTTCTTTTGCCGAATCGATGAAACAGCAGGTGTTGACGATCGCCGCGTCAGCTTCTTCAAGATCGCCGACGATACGATGTCCGCGCCGCTCAAACAGGTCGATCATGGTCTGCGAATCGACGAGATTCTTATCGCATCCGAGTGAAACAAAGTAGATGTTCATTCTTCGTTTTTGACGATCTTCATATTGCCTTCCTCGATCTCCTCGACAGCGATCGACAAAGGCTTGTCGCCTTCATGCATCTCAACAGCTGAAGGATTGCCGTCGACAAGTTCGCGGGCTCTCTTTGCTGTTGCCATAACGATTGCATAACGGCTGTTGACAACCTGATTCTCCTCAGCGTCAGAATCCTTGTTGATCAGATCCATCAGCTCTGAATATGACGGGTGCATCATTGCCATGCCTATTCCCCCCTTTCCTCAAACAATTGTTTCCTGATCGTGCCGATCAGACCGGCATTGCGCGAAGGTCTCATGCGCGCGGCCTCGATCGCACATCTGATCTGTTCGACGCCGGATTCCGGATCATATGCGATGATCAGCGCATCGTAGTCCCAGATCAGATCAACCTCCTCGCTGGCGCGTCTGATACGTCCCGCGATCTGTTCATCAGTCTCACTGCCGCGCTGACGCAGGCGGCGTTTCAGTTCTTCGACACTGGGTGTCGTAACAAATAACAGCAGCGCTTCCGGATATTTTTTCTTGATCTGCAAAGCTCCCTGAACTTCGATCTCAAGAATGACATCCTTCCCGGATTCGAGCTGTTCTTCAACAAATCTCTTCGGTGTCCCGTAGTAATGGTCGACATAGCAGGCATGTTCAAGCAGCTCATCATTTTCAATCATCTTCTCAAACTCGTCATTTGAGATAAAGAAATAATGAACGCCTTCCTGCTCACCGGGGCGAGGGTTTCGCGTTGTTGCCGAAATCGAAAGCGCATATTGATCGTCTTCGTCGATCAGACGTTTGACAAGTGTTCCTTTTCCGGCGCCTGAAAATCCGGAAATAACTGCCAGAATTCCGCGTTGTGCCATACCTGCCTCCATTTATTCGATATTCTGAATCTGCTCTCTGATCTTTTCGATGATCGTCTTTAACTCCACAGCATGTGAAGCGGTTTCGGCGTCATTGGTCTTTGAGAGTATCGTGTTGGCCTCGCGATTCATCTCCTGCGCCAGGAAATCGAGTTTCTTGCCGATCTCACCGGAAAGCTCCATTGTATCGCGTACCTGACCGATATGACTCTGAAGCCGGACAAGTTCTTCGTCTGTACAGAGCTTATCAGATATCAACACGACTTCAGCCGCGAGGCGGCCCTCATCGATCATACCGTCCTCGATCAGCGTCTGCAGTTTCTCACGCAGTTTGTTCTGATACTCTTCGATCACCTGCGGATAGCGCTCACCGATTGCCGTAACATGTTCTGAAAGCTCATCGAGCTTACCGGTCAGATCATTCTTGATAAATGCCCCTTCTTCGGCGCGAGCTGCAACAAACTGATCAAGTGCTGTGTTCAGCGCTTCCTCGATCATCGGCCAATAGTCATCCGCATTGACCGTAGGCTCCTCCATCGTAAAGACATACGGATAACGGGAAAGCTGATAGGCATTGACCTGATCAGACAGATCGTAAGCGCCTGCAAGCTCACGCAGATGAGCCAGATAGCAGCCTGCCAGTTCCTGATCATAATGCAGTGTACCGGAGGCACTCTCCTCATCCTGCCATGACAGATAAATATCGACCTTGCCGCGTCCGAGTCTGTCTTTTATAACGCGTCTGACTTTATTGTCAAGCGCCGCCAGCTGTCCCGGCATATGTGTTCCGATATCGAGATACCGGTGGTTGACACTTTTGATATCAATTTGAAAATGTCGGGAAAGACCGCTTGATTCACCTCTCCCGTATCCGGTCATGCTATGCATCGGTTTCTCCTGTCAGTTCTGCAAGTTCAGTCTTGATCTGATCTTCATATTCGCGTATAGCGTAAATCGTATCCTGCATCAGATCCGCAAGCTCAACACCCATGATCTGCGCTCCTTCCGAGATCGTCTCGCGGGAGCATCCAGCAGCAAATGATTTGCTCTTGAATTTTTTCTTGAGCGACTTAAGCTCCATATCCTGCACACTCTTCGACGGGCGCATCAGTGCAGCCGCCCAGACGATACCGGTCAGTTCATCGACAGCAAACAGTGTCTTTTCCATCGGATGTTCAGGCTTGGCATCCGTGCCGGTCATGCCGTAGCCGTGGCATGTAACTGCGTGAATCAGTTCGGGTGTTGCACCGCCTTTTTCAAGCAGTTCAACAGCCTTGACACAGTGCTCCTCAGGATACAATTCAAAATCAATATCGTGAAGAAGACCGACGATCGCCCAGAAGTCAGCTTCATCGGCATAACCTTTGTTGTCGGCAAACCAGCGCATACACTTTTCCACAGTCAATGCATGCCGCAGATGGAATTCCTCATGGTTGTATTGTGTCAGCAGTTCAAGAGCTTCATCTCTTGTCAATCCGGTCTCTAACATCATAACCTCCTTTAAAACGGCAGTGCCGTTGAGGGGAGCATTGTCAGTATCATCGCAATCAGCAGAATCAGTGCCAACACACCGAATACGATCCTCTGAGTCTTTTTATTTCTGAAAAAATTCATGTATTCTCCCTACTTTTTGACTACAAAGTTGACGATCTTGCCCGGTACATAGATTTCTTTGATCAGTGTACCGTCAAGTTTTTTGCCGAGAGTTTCCCTGCCTTTTTCAAGGATCGTTTCTTTATCGGCATCCGCGCCGATCTTGAGCAGTCCTCTTGTCTTGCCGTTGACCTGAAGCGGGATCGTGATCATCGACTCTTCCATCGCCTTCTCGTCGTAGGCCGGCCAGGACTGCGCAAAGACAGATCCCTTGCCGCCGGTCTTCTCCCAAATCTCTTCAGCAAGATGCGGTGCAAACGGAGCAAGGATCACAGCATAGTCTTTCAGTGTCTTGAGATCAACGCCGCCTCGGGACTTCGCGAGGTTCGCGAGTTCATTCGTATACTCCATAAAGCCGGAGATAACAGTATTCAGGTTAAATGCCTCAAGTCTTGTCGTAACCGCATAGATCAGCTTGTTGCGGACGCGGATCAGATCTTCATCCTCCTCGACCGGCTCGTTTTCAGTGCTGTCGATCAACAGATTCCAAGCTTTGCCGAGGAAACGGCGTACACCGTCTATTCCGCGGTCATCCCATTCGGCGTCAAGCTGCGGCGGTCCGACGAACAACTCATACATGCGCAGCGCGTCACAGCCGTAATCGCGGACCAGATCATCCGGAGAGACGACATTTCCTTTGGATTTGCTCATCTTGACGCCGTTTTTACCGGTGATCATGCCCTGGTTGAACAGTTTCAGGAACGGCTCTTCGAAATCGACAACGCCGATATCATAGAGGAACTTCGTATAGAAGCGGGAATACAGCAGGTGGAGTACGGCATGCTCAACGCCGCCGATATACATGTCGACCGGCAGATACTTGGAAGCCTTTTCCTTTGAAACCAGTTCATCGTTATTGTGATTATCCACATAGCGCAGGAAATACCATGAAGATCCGGCCCACTGCGGCATTGTATTGGTCTCGCGCTTTGCAGGCGCGCCGCAGACAGGACAGGTCGTGTTGACCCACTCATCGATTCCTGCGAGAGGTGACTCGCCGGTTCCTGTCGGTTCATATGAATCGACATCCGGAAGCCGCAGCGGCAAATCCTTTTCAGGAACAGCAACATTACCGCAATTCGGGCAGTGAATGATCGGAATCGGCTCGCCCCAATAGCGCTGGCGTGAGAAGACCCAGTCGCGCAGTTTGAAGTTGACAGTCGCTTTTCCGATACCCTGCTCCTCGATCATATGCGGAGCCTGCTCCTTCAGATCTTCTGAGCGCATTCCGTTCCAGTCTCCGGAATTGATCATGACGCCGTTTGCGATCGTGTAAGCCTCAGTCAGCTCACCGACATTGTCGGGATCTTCCGCGATAACCTGAACGATCGGCAGACCGAATTTTTTCGCGAATTCAAAGTCTCTGTCGTCATGCGCGGGCACGCACATGATCGCGCCGGTTCCGTAATCGGCAAGGACATAATCCGAAAGCCAGATCGGCACCTTCTCTTTGTTGAGCGGATTGATGCAATATGATCCGGTGAAGACACCTGTCTTGTCTTTATCCTGAAGGCGGTCAACGTTCGACTTCATCGAAGAGGCTTTGATATAGGCCTCGACAGCGTCTCTGTTCTCGTCTGTCGCAAGTTTCGATGCCAGATCATGTTCCGGTGAAAGAACCATGAAAGTCGCGCCGTAGAGCGTGTCAGGGCGTGTCGTGTAGACTGTGATCGTCTCATCGGACCCATCGACCGGGAAATATACTTCGGCGCCATAGCTCTTGCCGATCCAGTCGGTCTGCATCTTGATGACTTTCTCGGGCCAGTCAAGTTTCTTGAGGTCATTCAGCAGTCTGTCGGCATACGCAGTGATCTTGAGCATCCACTGGCGAAGGTTCTTTTTGGTCACTTCGGTACCGCATCGCTCGCATTTGCCGTCGACAACTTCCTCGTTCGCAAGTCCCGTCTTGCACGACGGACACCAGTTGATCGGGAATTCTTTTTCGTAGGCAAGGCCTGCTTCGAACATCTTCGCGAAGATCCACTGTGTCCACTTATAGTAATCGGGATCGGTCGTATTGACTTCCATATCCCAGTCGTAGACTGCGGCGATCTGTTTGATCTGCTCTTTAATGTTCTTAATGTTTTCCTCGGTTGAGATCGCCGGGTGAATACCCATCTTGATCGCGTAGTTTTCCGCCGGAAGTCCGAACGCATCCCATCCCATCGGGTGAATCACATGATAACCCTGAAGGATCTTATAGCGGCTCCAGACATCTGAGATCACATAGCCGCGCCAGTGACCGACGTGGAGACCGTTGCCGGACGGATACGGGAACATATCGAGACAATAGTATTTCGGCTTCTCTTTTCCGTTCTCGTCCGTCTTCGGGTTGACTGTGTTTTCTTCCCAGCGGTCATGCCATTTCTTTTCGACTGCCGCATGATTATATGCTGCCATTTAACCTGCTCCTTTGACCGTAAAGCGAGTAGGAGGAGGATTTTACCCTCTTCCTACTCGGCTTATCTGACTACAATTCCGTAATTAATCAATCGAGAATCTTGACCTCTTCGCTCTCATACTCAGCCATATCTTCAGGCTTAGCGCTTAAGCTGATATAGAATTCGATATTGTTTATTCTTGATACTCTGTTCAGTCTGTCAAGAAACGGACCGATCTCTTTGATATCGACTTTCATCAGTTTATAAACACCGTCGATAAACACGGCTTCAATATCATGATTGGATGCGGACATCCCAAGGATAAATGATATCATTTCATCTTCGCTTCGAACTGTCGGGTAGTCATCCATGCATACGACTCTGAGGTCAAATGAAAAATCGCTTGTATTGTGATGCGATTTCTTGATGAAAACCACATTGCCGTTGTACATGCTGACCGCGCCATTTGCCAGTTCAGTCATCTTCTGACTCTTACCGCTGCCCTGGGGTGCCGCTAATATATTTACCATGATTGATTAAGCCTCCTGTTCTTTTGCTTTGATCTCAGCTTCCTGTACCTCTGCCGGTGCCTGCTCATAGCGGACAAACTCATATGAATAATCGCCGCGTCCACCGGTCATCGAGCGAAGTGTCGTACAGTAATCGAACACACCTGTCATCGGAATCTCAGCCTCAACTTCCTGCTTGCCGTGACCGACCGGGTTCATGCCGAGCACGCGGCCGCGTCTCTTGTTCAGATCACCCATGACATCGCCTGTGTACGAATCCGGAACAACGACTTTAATATTGGCGATCGGCTCAAGAAGGACGGGTTTTGCTTCCATAAAGCCCTGCTTGAACGCCTGTGTCGTGGCTGTCTTGAAAGCCATCTCGGATGAATCGACCGGATGATATGATCCGTCGTAAAGAGTTGCTTTGACGCCGACGACTGGGTATCCGGCAAGCGATCCGGCCAGGACTGAATCATTCAGACCTTTCTCAACAGCCGGGAAATAGTTCTTCGGAACAGTACCGCCGACAACGCACTCTTCAAAGATATACGGTGTCTCGGTATCGCCTGACGGCTCGAAGCGCATCTTGACATGACCGTACTGTCCGTGTCCACCTGTCTGCTTCTTGTATTTGGAGTCGACATCGGAGTTGCCGCGGATCGTCTCACGGTAAGCGACTTTTGGAGTCTCAAGAGCGACTTCAGCCTTGTAGCGTTCTTTGATCTTGCTGACTGTGACGTCAATATGCTGATCATCGATACCGTAGACAAGTGACTGACTGTTCTCTGAATCGACAACCGTCTTAAGTGTCATGTCCTCGGCCATCAGCTTGGCAAATGCCTGTGATACCTTGTCATCGTCGCCCTTTTTGACGACCAGATAACGCTGATAGGTGTAGGGTTTTGAGAATTCAGGCGCCTCGAATGTGATCGGCTTCGCTTTGGTCGAAAGCGTATCGCCGGTCTTTGTCGAATTCAGCTTGCCTGCCGCGCCGATGTCGCCGGCCTGCAGTTCTTCGACTTCTTCAGGCTTGTTGCCCTTCATGACATAGATCTTGCCGGGCTTCTCTTCATTGCCTGAGTTGGCATTGTAGAGAACATCCGATCCCTTGATCGTGCCGGACATGACTTTGAAAAAGCTGTAGCGGCCGATGAACGGGTCGACCATTGTCTTGAAGACATA
>CACYEU010000058.1 GCA_902773445.1 uncultured Lachnospiraceae bacterium
ATTGCAATAGATGTCCTGCGATGCGCCGAGGATCGCTTTGGAGACACTGGTCATCTTCTCACCGCTTGTAATATCGACAGAGCTTGCTATCACATAATTGGTCTCAGATGCGTCCGGAAATGCAAAAATGTCCTGAATATCGATCTTCCGGAATGACCCGTCACTGGTTGCATACGGAATACAGTCTTTCCGGCTGGCGTATTTTTCAGTGACAAGATAGACGATTCCTCTGGTAAGGCGTGTTGCAACGATAGAACCGTCCTGCCTGAACTCACCGATCTTCTTTGGTTTTTCCGGGTCGGCAATATCATATGACGTCACGACCGAGTGTTCTCCGTTTCCTTCATAAGCCGATCCGACTGCGACAAGCATATCATCATACAGGTAGATCTCCCTGATGTCGCCGTCTTCATTGAAGCGGCTGATCGTCGCGACTCCTTTTGCCTTTCCGTCATTGGCGCGGTAAATGTCGATCTCATCGTAGCCGTTGACATAATAAATGTATCGGCCGTCTGTCTTGATGATGTCTGCTTCGTCAACACCCTCGACCTGCTTATAGGTTTCCGAGTGGCTGCCGCCGGCTGTTTCACCGGCGGCCCCGGCCTGTTCCCCGGCGGCTTCGCTTTCTGAGGCTGGCGCATCCATTTGCTCTTTGTCCATAGTTTCCGCAATATCTTCGTTCTTTGGAAGAATCGGGAACAGATCAAACTCTGCTTTATCGATCTTGGCGATATAGTGTCTGAGCTCCCTTTCGCTGTCAAATGACATCAGCTCAAAGCCATCCGCGTTTACTGCCTTAGCGGTCTTTTTTGAATCAGAATGACTGCTTTGGCGGATCGTCGTCTTCGCGATCTGGATCAGACCGACTGCGAGCAGCAGACATGCGGCTAATACAAGTCCTCTCTTCCACTGGAAATTAAGAATTCTGTGGTCATCATTTTTCTGAGCGGCGTCATCCGGCCTGCTCTCCTGTTTTTCTCTGTTTTCCTCTGCGCGGATCTTCGCAAGCATGCTTGGTCCTGACAGGGATTCAGGCGCCTTGATTCCGTCCTCTTCTATTCTGTTTTTGATCACATCAATATCATTTATCTTAGTCATTGTTCCAAATACTCCCGCATTACTTTGAGACCGCGTGACAATCTTGAGCGGACACTTCCCGGCGCCAGGCCGGACATCCCTGCGATCTCATTGCTGTTCATTCCGCCGATAACTGACAGCAGGACCATTTCCCGGGTCTGATCATCGATCAGTCCGAACGCTTTCTCAAGACTCATCCGCGTACTGGCAGTTTCTCCCGGATCAGGAGGTACCGCTGTGTTTTGCATCCCGCCGACCGCTTCACTCTTTTCTCGCTCTCTGATCAGGTCTTTGATCTTTCGTCCGCAGCATCCGTACAGAATTCTGAAGATCCAAGAACGAAATGCTTCCGGGCTCCGGAGGTTTCCGATCTGCTTCCATGCGTCAAGCACCGCATCCTGCACCGCGTCTTCGGCATCCTCACGGCTTCCGAGTCTGTAGACAGCGTAGCGGTACAGATCGTCCTTGTACTGCTCATAGAGAGCGCAGAACGCTTCCGGGCTGATCGTGCTGTTCATTTGTCCGTTTTTCATGGTCATTTGTTACCTTACCTGATTAACCTGTCACAAAAGCGCTTTCACATAATAAGTGTCATATTTTTCCGAAAGTGTTGCAAAAAAAGTTGAAAAAGGCTGCCGTATCATCTGATACGACAGCCTTCGGTCATTCATTGTTGTCTCAGAAACGCATCTTGTCCTCGAAATAATCTTTCAGATCTTCGATCTTGATACGCACCTGCTCCATTGAATCGCGCTCGCGGACTGTGACAGCTCCGTCTTCCTCTGAGTCGAAGTCATAGGTCACGCAGAACGGAGTTCCGATCTCATCCTGTCTGCGGTAACGTTTTCCGATGTTGCCGCGGTCATCGTAATCGCAGTTGTAATATTTCGCGAGGTCTCCGTAGATCTTCTGTGCCGGCTCGGCCAGTTTCTTGGAAAGCGGAAGCACGGCAACCTTGACCGGTGCCAGCGCCGGATGGAAGTGAAGGACCGTGCGCTTATCGCCGCCCTCGAGTTCTTCCTCATCATAGGCGCTGCAGAGGAATGCAAGGAATGTGCGCTCAACACCGAGCGACGGCTCGATGACATACGGGATATACTTTGTCTTTTCTTCGTCATCAAAATACTGAAGATCCTGACCCGATACGTTCTGATGCTGGCTGAGGTCATAGTCAGTCCTGTCGGCGATGCCCCAGAGCTCGCCCCATCCGAATGGGAACAGGAATTCGACGTCGGTCGTCGCCTTCGAATAGAATGACAGTTCATCTTTGTCGTGGTCGCGGTAGCGGACCTCGTCGGCCTTCAGCCCAAGCGCGAACAGCCAGTCAAGGCAGAACTTTTTCCAGTAGGCATGCCATTCAAGATCGGTGTCAGGTTTGCAGAAGAACTCAAGCTCCATCTGCTCAAACTCGCGGACACGGAAAATGAAGTTGCCGGGAGTGATCTCGTTGCGGAATGATTTGCCGATCTGGCCGATGCCGAACGGGATCTTTTTGCGGGAAGTACGCTGGACACTCTTGAAATCGGCAAAAATACCCTGCGCTGTCTCGGGGCGCAGATAGACTGTGCTTTTCGCATCCTCCGTCACGCCCTGGAATGTCTTGAACATCAGATTAAACTGACGGATATCGGTGAAATTGTGCTTGCCGCATGTCGGACAAGGGATCTCATGCTCTCTGATAAAATCCTGCATCTGCTCTGCGCTCCAGCCGTCGAGTGAAGACTCAAGCGTGATATCATTTTTCTTGCAGAAGTCCTCGATCAGATTGTCGGCGCGGAAACGCTCATGGCATTCGCGGCAATCCATCAGCGGATCAGAGAATCCGCCGAGATGACCGGACGCGACCCACACCTGAGGATTCATCAGAATCGCGGCATCAAGGCCGACATTGTACGGACACTCCTGTACAAACTTCTGCCACCAGGCCTTCTTGATATTATTCTTAAGCTCGACGCCGATATTGCCGTAGTCCCACGTGTTCGCAAGGCCTCCGTAAATCTCGGAACCCGGATAGACAAATCCGCGGTTTTTCGCCAATGCTACGATTTTTTCCATTGTCTTATCTTCTGGTCTCAATTTCGATTCTCCTTCTGTTGTTCTTGATGTCTGCTCCCCCGCAGACCGGTTTCCCCTTAATATCATAATACCGTGAATACCTGCATTTTACAAGCTATCTTCCCATGATCTGCTTTCTCAGCAGCTTTGACGGCGAACTCCATACACTTGGATTGGTATGCGGTGTCGGAAGCCATTCTTTCCGCTTGACTTTGATTTCTTTATATGTGTATCTCGTCATCCTGAACAGCCCGCCGTCTTTATTGTATGTTGATGTCTCGATCAGATTGTGATCATCGTCAAATTTGTACTCGTATTTGCCGTTGACAGTTGTTTTGTCTTTTTCGACCAGCTCTTTTGTTGCGCTGACCATATCGTGGTTGTCATCGTACTTGATCTTCCAGACATACTCAATACCACCGTTGTCGATCACGATCTTAGTCAGTTCTCCCTTGTCATTGTATATATACTTTTCTTCGGACTCGGCTGCCCCGCTTCCGTATCTGTACTCGATAATATTGCCGTCTGAATCAAAGTATCCGGTGCCTGAACTCATCTTTTTGCCGTCACTGCCATAGGTGGTAACACGGCTTTCCTGATCGCTGTATTTGTATGTCGTCTTCAGGGTCATCCCTGAAGTTTTCGACTCGACACTCTTGATTTGCCCCTTCTCATCATATTTATAGCGATACTTGATTCCGGAGTCTTCATATTCTTTCAAATGTCCCTCCGCGTCATATGTATAATCTCCGATCTCTGTCCATGTCTTACCGCCGTCACTGCTTTGTTCCTGTTTGACGACGACATGGACTTTGACTTTTCCGAACAGAAGGAAGAAAACGGCACATCCCGCGGCAGCAAGCACAGCCGCTCCGATGATAATGCCGATCAGCGCTTTTTTACCGGTTTTTTTGTTCCCTGACAGTGTTTCAGGCTTAACAACAGGCTGAGTCACAGGTTTCTGTGTTGTCTGCAGCGGGGCGCCGCATTTCTGACAAAACCTGCTGCCGTCGCTGTTTGGTTCACCACATTTCGGACAGAACATTTTCAAACCTCCGGATCATCGATTGATGGATCAAATGATAAGTATACTATCTGAAGATGTTTTATTTTACCATAAAAGCCTGCCGATAAGACAGAACTTCATTTTATATCATAACAGAAGCAGACAAACAACGGGGACAGCCTTGCTGTCCCCGCCTCAATTCTTAACTCTGATCAAACGATCGCTATTCTCAGATCTTTCCGAGCGCCTTCAAAACCTTCTCAGGTGTCATCGGCCAGTCGCGCAGCCAGATGCCGCAGGCATCGTGGATCGCGATACCGATCGCAGGCGCCGCGCCGTTGCAGGCGATCTCGGAAATCGACTTCGCGCCGAACGGACCGTATGCGTCGTTGATGTCGATCAGCACCGACTTGAAGTCATCGGGCTGCTCATTGATCATCGGTACACCGTAGTCGGTCATGTTGGCTGTCAGGCAGCGGCCCTTCTCGTCGAGAATCATATCCTCGTAGAGTGAGTGGCCGATCGACTTGAGAGCCGCACCGTACATCTGGCATAGTGCGACTTCCGGATTGATCGGTGTTCCGGCATCCTGAAGCGCGTAGAACTTCTGTACTGTAATCTCACCGGTCTTGACATTGACTGCGACCTGGGCGAAATGCGCGCCGTACGGGATCGAGCTGTTCGTCGTGACATAGGTGCCGTGCGCAATGACCTGACCACGTCCGTCACCGGCGACAGCCGCATGGCTCAGATCGCCGTATGTCAGGACAGCACCTGTCTTCTTCGAGTAGACTTCACCAGGTTCTCTGACATCGAGATCTTCGACATCCTCTCCCATCTGGAGAGCCGCCTCAGCAAGTGTCATTTCCTTGAGTTTCTTAGTCGCAACATAGGACGCATTGCCGGAGAAGAATGTTCCTGACGATGCATACGAACCCGTATCAAATGCACAGGAATCCGTGTCGCCGGAGATAACCGATATCTTCTCCATCGGCAGACACATGATTTCGGAAACGATCTTCGCAGAGATCGTGTCAAGGCCAGTTCCGATATCGGCGCCGCCTGAATTCAGAATAACGGTTCCGTCGGTCTCAAGTTTTGCGATCGCCTCAGCGTGATCAAGTCCCGGAAGTCCGGAACCCTGCATGATCATCGCAAAGCCTTTTCCGATCTTGACATCGGGGTCATCGCTTTCGACCTTCTTGCCCCACTCGATCATCTCACAGCCCTGCTCGACCGCTTCTTTCAAACCGCAGGATCCGACCGGAACAAC
>CACYEU010000059.1 GCA_902773445.1 uncultured Lachnospiraceae bacterium
GAGATAATTCAAAACAGCTGATTTGATTCCGCTGAATGAAAAATCAAGCGGCGCCTCATCGACATGAGCTCTCGGAAAATCGATCGCGTCCGGATTACCCTGGTCTGACAGTTTATCAAGCAGGACTCCGCCGGGATAACCGAGGCCGATCGCGCGCGCGACTTTGTCAAATGCTTCGCCTGCCGCGTCATCTCTGGTCTGTGCGATCACGCTGTATTCACAATAGCCTTTGACATGGACGAGATGTGTGTGTCCTCCTGAGACCACCAGACACAGATAAGGCGGTTCCAGTTCAGGATGCTCAATATAATTCGCGCATATATGTCCTTTGATGTGGTGAACGCCGACAAGCGGTCTGCCGCATGCGTATGCGATCGCTTTGGCTTCCGACACGCCGACAAGGAGCGGCCCGACAAGCCCGGGGCCGTATGTCACAGCCACCGCGTCGATCTCTGAGAGTTTCATATCCGCGTCGGCCAGCGCTTTTTCGATGACCTGATTGATCTTTTCGATATGTTTTCTTGAGGCAATTTCAGGGACTACTCC
Source organism: uncultured Lachnospiraceae bacterium (assembly GCA_902773445.1). Taxonomy (GTDB): domain Bacteria; phylum Bacillota; class Clostridia; order Lachnospirales; family Lachnospiraceae; genus RUG842. Next base: position 547 of record CACYEU010000059.1, read on the forward strand.
GCCGTACTCCCTGTGAATGCTGATCTGCGAATAGATCACGTTGGACAGAACGGTACGTCCGTTCCGAACGACCGCAGCGGATGTTTCATCGCACGAGCTCTCAATTGCCAGAATTGTGACTGTTTCAGCCATCGTTTATGTCCTTTCAGCTGCCCCGCCGGCAGTTATTCATCGATAAAATCAAGTTCGGCAGTTTTTCCGTCCTTCCCGACATAAGTGCGCGGGAAAATCTGACGCAATTCATCAAGATACTGTTCGGGATGGTTAACCGACGGTGAAAAATGCGTGAGCCACAGCTGTCCGGCATCCGCGTCGCGCGCGATCGCCGCAGCCTCTCTCATCATCATATGCTTATATCCCTTGGCCTTGGCTACTTTGTCGGGCTCAGCGTACATGCCTTCGCAGATCAGCAGATCCGAGCCCGCTGCATGGCGCGCAATCGATTCTGTCGGTCTTGTATCGGTCGTATAGGTGACCTTGATCCCGCGTCTGTCGGGTCCGAGCACCATATCCGGAGTCCAGACTGTCCCGTTCTCTTCGATCGTCTCTCCGCTTTGAAGCCGTCCCCAGTAAGGTTTCGGAATCCCGTGTCCGATAGCCCTGTCGACATCGAATTTCCCGACCCTTGGCACACGGATGCTGTATCCGTAGCAGGTCACGTTATGATTGACTTTGAACGCATCGATCAGCACATCTCCTCTGTCAAATGTCTGCTCAGCACCGCTGAATTCAATCATCCGGATCTCGAACGGCAGATCGGGCGCGATCACACGCAGCGAATTCACGACGCGCTCGAGACCGCGCGGTCCAATCAACGTCAGAGGCTCAGTCCTGTCGCTGTTGCCCATCGTCAGCAACAGCCCGGGGAGGCCGCTGATATGATCTCCGTGGTAATGTGTAAAGCAGATCAGGTCGATCGGTTTAAAGCTCCAGCCCTTCTCCCGGACCGCGATCTGTGTACCTTCTCCGCAGTCGATCAGAATCGAACTGCCGTTGATCCGAAGCATCAGCGATGTGAGCCATCTGTATGGCAGAGGCATCATTCCGCCGGTTCCAAGCAAACATACATCCAACATGTTATTTCTCCGTCATGACTTTGATCATCCGAACGGCATCGTCCGGAGGGTCTCTGTAAAAACTCCTTTGAATAAAAATCTCTTCAAAACCGTGTTTTATATAGAATGCGCGGGCCGGCTTATTGCCTGCGCGAACTTCAAGCACGATTTGCGGAACACGTTGTTCCTCCAAAAACAAAAGAACCGCCGCCAACAGCTGTGACGCGATTCCACGGCGCCTAGAATTCCTGCTGACTGCGATCTGAACCAGTTCGGCTCCGTCCGAATCGAAGTAGACGACCGCATATGCGCAAAGAATACCACTCTCTTCCGCCACCCAGACACGCGCTGTCTCCGTCTTCAGTGTTCCGGCAAATCCTTCCGCTGTCCAGCTGTCAGGTTCCTGTGCCGAGATCGCTGCGAGTGCTTCTGTTTCATCCGGGGCAGCAAGTCTGATCTTCATTTCTGACTCTCCCGGAACTTCTTCATGCGCTCAGCCTGTGTGATCCTGTGATAGTCCGGGACGAATTCACCGGCGCCGACCGCATGTCCTTCGCAGGCAGCATGAAGAGCAAGCGCTCCGACGGCTGCCGCTCTCTGCGCACGAAGGTGTACCGGCGCAATTGTGATCTCTGTCTGGTCCGATCCGTTCTCTGTCAGCGTCTGACGCAAAAGATCCGCATACAGAACTGCGCCGTCTCCGGACAGGAGGATATGTCTGTTTCCTGCTGTCTGCGCTATCAGCTCGCCCAGTTCGTGAACCGATAAAGCATCTGTCGGATGAATGATCTCAAACCCTTTACAGTCCCACCTGTAGAGCCCTGTATAAACCGTCTCGTTGCGCGCATCGATCATCGGACAGATCAGCCCTTCGGACGGTCCTGACGCATATGCCATCGCATCGGTCGTTGATATGCCGATCAGTTTCTTGTCCAGTGCAAGTCCGAGACCCTTCGCAAGTGCCGCGCCGATCCTCAAACCGGTGAACGACCCCGGCCCTTCGGCAAGCGCAATCGCATCGATATCCGCAAGCCCGACCTGTGCGCTTTCGATCATTTGCCTGATCATGGGGAGCAGAGTCTGCGAATGGGTCATTTTATTGTTGATACTCATTTCCGCGACAACTTTGTCTTCAGTGACCAGTGCGCATGAAGCCGTCATCCCGGATGAGTCTATACTTAAGATGAGCATACGATCCTCCTGTGATCGAACCGGCCGTCGTCAGCTCTGTTGATCATCACATAAACTGTGCGCGGAGGAAGGATCTCCCTGATCTTCTCTCCCCATTCGATCAGACAGGCTCCGGCCCCGTCCAGCATCTCAGATATTCCGATTTCTTCCATTTCATCGGGATCTTCGATCCTGTAGACATCCATATGGTAGAGCGGCATACGCCCCTCTTCATAGGATTTGAGGATCGTGAATGTCGGACTCGTGACAGGACTTGTAACGCCAAGCCCCTCCGCGAAGCCTTTGGCGAAAACCGTTTTGCCTGCACCGAGGTCTCCGGACAGAACGTAAACATCGCCCGGCAAAGCTTTTTCACCGAACTGCCGTCCCAGTGAAAATGTCTCAGCCTCATTAAAGGAATCGATCAGCTTTTCCATTTGACCCTCTTCCGGTGGGCGACATGCCGTTCGATCAGGCCCTTGACTGTGTCGGTTTTATCACCAAGCGTGCGTTTCGGCACGATAACTGCCCGTGTCTTGTCGAGATAAAGCAGCAGATCGCAGGATGTTTCGCATACCTTGTAGAACTTTCTCCACTTGATAAAGTATGCGTCGTCGCCGACATTGCTTTTGAGACCTTCGATCAGAAATGTATATTGGATATCAGGTGCCTTGCGGTCCAGCGCACGCATCTTGGCTCTCAGGCACAAAAGCAGCGGAATGCCCAAAAACACAAAACCGATGACAAGGAAAAACAGTGCACGGTTTAACGCAGGTGCCTTGTCCCAGTAAATGACAAGCATGACGATCGCTGCGAGGCCGGCCGCAAGTGTCAGAAGCCCTGCAGCCGATGTGTATGTGTTGTAAAAGAGGAAACTACGGTATTCTCTTTCCGTCAGCTTTCCGTCAAATACCAGATCGGTTTTCTTTGATTCTTCCTGGATCTGTTCGATTAATTCTGTCCTGTTGCCCATTCAATACTCTCCTTTGTTAAGATCCTGATTTATGCTGAATGCCCGCATAAATTCATAATATTTTATCATGTTTAAAGGTGCTTTGTAAATGGATTTTTCCCTCCCGGAACTGTGTGCCTGTGCGCTTCCGCTCTAAATATGTTATACTTGCGGAGAGAGTTTTCAGGAGATTGCATATGATTGTATTACGTATCTTTTTCATACTTGTCTTCCTGGTGATCCTGTTCTTTCTGTTTTCGATCCTGCCGCGGAGCACGCGCAGAAGGGACATGCTTCACTACAAGGGACTGGGGTTCGCGCACCGCGGACTTCACTCGGTCTATGCCCCCGAGAATTCTCTTCCGGCATTCGATGCAGCTGTGAAAGCCGGTATTCCGATCGAATTGGATCTTCATCTGACCAAAGATAAACGGATCATCGTCTTTCACGACGACAATCTGAAGCGGATGTGCGGTGTTGACCGCGCTCCCGAAGAGCTGACATATTCACAGATCAAGCTGCTGACACTCGAAGAAACCGACGAACCGATCCCTCTGTTCCGCGATGTGCTGATGCTGGTAGCCGGTAAAGTCCCTCTGATGATCGAGCTGAAGATCAAGGGGCGGGACATGGAACTGTGCCGCCGTGTTGATCATTTGCTGCGCGATTACAAAGGCGTCTATCTGATCCAGTCATTTAACACGCTCGCTCTGCAGTGGTACAGGAAAAACGCGCCGCAGATCCTGCGCGGTCAGCTCTCCTACGATTTGAAGACAAAGCAGAATGTCCTGCCGACATCTCTGCGCCTGGTCACGCGTTTCCTGGTCTGCAATCTGTACGGCCGGCCTGATTTTATTTCATACCGTTATCTCAACCGGCGCAATTTCGCGCTCGCGCTCGTGCATTTTGTATTCCGCTGTCCGGTCGCGCTCTGGACGATCCGCAACCAGCGCGACTACACACAGGGCATGCAGTTTTTCGATATCATGATCTTTGAAGGATTTATCCCTGAAAAAGAGATCAAGACACATCAGACAGGCTTTATGAAATGGCGTCGGTAAAGCCTGAAAACAATCCAGATCACAGAACGGATTCCGTCAGGCGGCTCAAAGAGATGACCCCGGATCTTCTGTCCTGGTTTTCTGTGTCGATGCGCCCTCTTCCGTGGCGCAATCCGGTCGTTGCCTACCACACCTGGATATCCGAAATCATGCTCCAGCAGACGCGCATAGATGTCGTCATCGACTATTATGAGCGATTTCTTAAACTGTTTCCCGATATACCGTCACTGGCAGATGCCGAAGAGGATCAGCTGTTAAAAGCCTGGGAAGGCCTCGGTTACTACAGCCGCGTAAGGAACATCGGAAAGACTGCTCGTATTCTGATCGAGCAGTATAACGGCAGACTTCCCGGCACAAAAGACGAACTGCGTACGCTCCCGGGTATCGGTGACTACACAGCTGCCGCAATCGCATCGATCACAGCGGGTGAACCTGTTGCCGCTGTCGACGGCAATGTGCTGCGTGTCTGCTCCCGGCTTCTTGATGATCACAGAAACGTTCTCGATGCATCGACGAAAAGAGATGTGACTTCTCTGTTGAATCATGTGATCCCGGCCGAAACACCCGGAATGTTCAACGAGGCAATGATGGAACTCGGAGAGACAGTCTGTCTGCCGGGTGAAAGCTGCAGCTGCGAATTCTGTCCGGTCCGCAGCCACTGTCTCGCCTGTGAGTGTCAGACAGCCGCTTCGCTGCCGGTCAGAATCAAAAAGGCTTCAAAAGCCTCTGAAAAAATGACGGTATTCATCCTCGTAACGGATGACGGGAAGGTCGCGGTGCGCAAACGCCCCGAAAAAGGGCTTCTGTCGGGTCTGTTTGAGTTTCCGAATACGACAGGACACCTTTCAGAAAAAAACGCGCTCTCCTATCTGAAAAGTCAGGGTTTTTCAGTCGGTCTGATCAAAGAGCTCGAGCCTCATACTCATATATTCTCACATATCAGATGGTATATGAATGCCTATCTTGCCCAAGTCAGCGCATCGGATATGCAAAAAGCGGACAAAC
>CACYEU010000060.1 GCA_902773445.1 uncultured Lachnospiraceae bacterium
CAGACTTCCAGAACGTTCGGACCGATCTGAGAAGCCTGATCATAGATCGGCGAAGGTGCTTTTGTTCCGGAAGTCCGGTAGTAGCCTTCCCTGAGCATTTTTGCGCGTTTTTCCTCGAGCGCTTTAAGATCAGGCATCTGTGTGTGAATGACCGGGTCCGGCAGCATTGAGCCGTCCATATCAAATAAGTCGCGGAGATCTCCCGGGCCACCGGGAACACCAAAATAAATATCGACCATCACAGCCTGGTGATTTCTCTGGCGAAGGGCGTTGCATACCTTTGTTCCGGACAGAAGAGAGACATCCCGTTCAGGGCACAGACCGCCTGCAAGTACAACGATTTTCATATCGTATTCCTTTCTTGTTTGAATATATTCTCAATTAATTATTATATCCCTTTTTCAAGACTGTTAGCAAGCCTTTAAAATGACCGGGACAATTGTCTTTACAGGTAAAAACGATTATAATAAATGCATGAAAATTATTGATACGATCAAATCAGACCGGGTAACGCTTTCGTTTGAAGTGTTTCCGCCGAAGACATCGGATAAATTTGAAGATGTTCTGCGCGCGGCAGGGGAGATCGCGGCCCTTAAACCGTCGTATATCTCGGTCACTTACGGCGCGGGAGGCGGAAGGGGCCGGTTCACGGCTGAACTGGCTCAGAAGATCCATCTCGATTCAGGTGTTCCGGTCCTGGCGCATCTGACATGTGTCAGCTCGACCCGTGAAGACGTGGCGAGTGCGCTTTGCGAATACCGTGAGCGCGGATTGAACAACGTCCTTGCGCTGCGCGGAGATATTCCCGAAGACGGAAAGATCGAACACGATTACCGCTATGCCTCTGAACTGGTTGAGGAGATCCGGCAGTCAGGAGATTTCTGCATCGGGGGAGCCTGTTATCCGGAAGGGCATATCGAATGTGAACACAAGGCGGATGATATTGCGCATCTGAAGACCAAGGTCGATGCGGGCTGTGATTTTCTGACGACACAGATGTTCTTTGACAACAATATTTTCTATAACTTTCTCTACCGCGCCAAGGATGCCGGCATCCAGGTTCCGATCATCCCGGGCATCATGCCGATCACAACAGCCAGACAGCTTTCCAGAGCGGTGGCGATGTCTGGAACCAATGTGCCGGAACGGTTCCGCGCGATCGTTGACAAGTTCGGACCCGACCCGAAAGCGATGAGACAGGCCGGTATCGTCTATGCAAGCGAGCAGATCATCGATCTTGTTGCGAACGGTGTACGGCATATCCATGTCTATTCGATGAACAAGCCGAAAGTTGCGAAGGCGATCCTCGATAATCTGTCTTATATCATCACTTTATAGAGTCAGTCTGACGACCGGAGTCACGGATGAATTCAACCGAAATGCAGTCACGCATTCATATCGATAAGAACGAGGTTATGCGTTATCTAGGAATACGCGGCGATCTTGAAGCCGATCAGATCGACATTCTGATCGACGGATGTATTGCCGAAGTCGAAGATGCGGCGACACCGCGGCATGCATTGGTGCGCATACCTGTCAGCATCGATGCGGCTGATGTGACTCTCGGTCCGATCAGGACGACAAGCAGGACTCTGGCGAGGCATCTCAAAGGGTGTTCTGAAGCGGTTGTGTTTGCTGCGACTGCCGGGATCGGCATCGACAGACTGATCAAACGCGCTTCGGTTTCACAGCTTGCGCGCACCGCAGTCTTGCAGGCAGCTGGAGCAGCTGCAGTCGAGGCGTACTGTGATCAGATCGAGCAAAATGTCCGAAGGGAAGAAGCCAGCCGCGGTTTTGCCGCGAAAACACGGTACTCACCCGGATATGGTGATTTCTCTCTGGAGGTCCAGCCGCAGATCCTGCAGCTGTTAAATGCGTCAAAGCAGGCCGGCATCACGCTGACTGACGGATTGCTGATGATCCCGTCGAAATCTGTGACAGCCGTGATCGGTCTGGAAAAGGTATCATGAAATGAATATATTGGATTATCTGGGAAAAAGAATACTGTTCTGTGACGGTGCGAGCGGTTCATTTCTTCAGGCTCAGGGCTTACAGCCCGGTGAGCTTCCGGAGACTTGGAACCTTGAAAAGCCTGAAATCATTATTTCGATGGCTGAGGCATATTTCAGTGTCGGAGCAAATATTGTCAACACGAATACATTCGGCGCAAACGCCTTGAAGTTTCCGGGGCAGACCGAACAGATCGTCACGGCAGCAGTCGGACATGTCAGGGAGGCACGTGACAGAGTCGCTGAAGAACAGGGGGAAGCACCGCGGTTTGTCGCGCTCGATATCGGTCCGACCGGAAAACTTCTGGAGCCGATGGGTGATCTGGCGTTTGAGAGCGCCGTTGAACTCTTTGCCGAGGTTGTCCGCGCAGGGTCACGAGCCGGCGCCGATCTGGTGCTGATCGAGACGATGAGCGATACGCTGGAAGCAAAAGCCGCTGTCCTTGCCGCCAAGGAGAACTGCGACCTGCCGGTATGCATCACGATGACATTTGATGAAAGCGGCAAATTGCTCACAGGCGGCGATGTGCGGACTGTCGTGCCGATGCTTGAAGGATTAAATGTGGATGCGCTCGGAATAAACTGCGGCCTCGGTCCGGAACCGATGATACCGATCATCGAAGAACTTATGAAGATCGCATCGGTCCCGGTCATCATCAATCCGAATGCCGGAATCCCGCATACCGAAGATGGGAGAACGGTCTATGATCTCGGACCGGAGCGGTTTGCTGACCTGATGGAAAAGATCGCCGATCTCGGCGTCCACGTGATCGGCGGATGCTGCGGAACGACACCGGAGCATATCAGAGAGACGATCAGACGGTGTGCCGGAGTAAAGGTCGTGCCGCCGGTTGTCAAAGGCGGAACATTTACAACATCCTACTCAAAGGCCGTTGAGATCGGTCCAAAACCGGTGATCATCGGAGAACGCATCAATCCGACCGGTAAAAAGAAATTTCAGGAGGCACTGCGCAGACAGGATATCGATTATATTCTCACACAGGCGATCGAGCAGGATGAAAGCGGAGCCGATGTGCTCGATGTCAACGTCGGGCTTCCCGATATCGATGAGCCCGAGATGATGGAAACGATCGTCAAACGACTGCAGAGTGTCACGCCGCTGCCCCTGCAGATCGATACATCCGATCCGGAAGCTCTCGGCAGGGCGCTGCGCTGTTATAACGGCAAGCCGATGATCAATTCAGTCAACGGCAAGCGTGAATCGATCGATGCCGTAATGCCGCTCGTCAAAAAATACGGGGGCGTGCTGGTCGGGCTCGTGCTCGATGAAAACGGGATCCCGGAGACAGCCGATGAAAGAGTGGCGATCGCGCGCAGGATCTATGAAGCGGCCGATGAGTACGGAATTCCGCGTTCCGACATTGTGATCGACGGACTGGCGATGGCCGTCTCATCGGACAGCCGCAGCGCATTGACAACATTGGAGACGATCAGGCGTGTGCACGATGAACTCGGCGGGCACACGATCCTCGGCGTGTCCAATATCTCATTCGGGCTTCCGCGAAGGGAGATCGTCAATTCGGCATTTCTGACGATGGCGCTGACCAAAGGTCTGTCATGCGCGATCATTAATCCGAACAATGAGG
>CACYEU010000061.1 GCA_902773445.1 uncultured Lachnospiraceae bacterium
GCACACCTGTTTTATGAGACTGAATAATCTGTTTGTGAAAATCTAGAGGAGAACCAGTCATGACAGTCGTTTACGGAGAAGAGACACAAAAACTGGGATTCGGCATGATGCGGCTGCCGAGAAAAGGCATTGTGTTTGATCTGGAACAGATCAAGACGATGGTCGACATGTTTATGGAAGCCGGATTCACATACTACGATACAGCTTTTGTCTATCCGGGTTCAGAAGCAGTGACGCGAAAAGCGCTTGTCGAACGGTATCCGCGCGATTCATTTACACTGGCGACAAAACTGCATACGCTGATCGCTCCGACCGCGAAGGCAGCCCGGCGGGAGTTTACAACAAGCCTCAGACGCCTCGGAGTCAAGTATGTCGACTACTATCTGCTTCATTCGCTGATGGAGAGCAATGTCGGAAAATATGAGCGGTTTCAGCTGTGGGATTTTGTCAATGAACAAAAGGCAAAAGGGAAAATACGAAATCTCGGATTCTCATTTCACGGAGGTCCCAAGCTTCTTGATCAGCTTCTGACAGAGCATCCGGAGGTCGATTTTGTGCAGCTGCAGCTCAACTATGCAGACTGGGAGAACAAGAAGATCACGTCGAGAGCGAACTATGAAGTGGCGAGAAAACACGACAAACTGATCGTCGTGATGGAACCGGTCAAGGGAGGAAAGCTTGCCAAACCACCGAAAGAGGTTCAAAAACTGTTCAAGTCAATCCACCCGGAGATGTCCTGTGCATCCTGGGCGATCCGTTTTGTCGCCTCGCTCGAAGGGATCCTGACCGTGCTGTCAGGTATGTCCAATATTGAACAGATGCGGGATAATCTGACCAGCATGAAAGACTTTAAGCCGCTGAATGCCGAAGAGCAGGAAGCGATCCGGAAAGCGCAGCGGATCATCGGAGAATCGGCGGCGATTCCGTGCACAGCGTGTAAATACTGTGTGAAAGGCTGCCCGAAAAAGATCCGTATTCCGGAGGTGTTTGAGTCGATGAACCTGCAGCTTGGAAACGGACAGATGGAGGAGGCGCGTGAAGCCTATCGAAGCGCCGCACCCAAAGGGCATACGGCCTCCGACTGTATCAGATGCGGTAAATGTGAAGAAGCCTGTCCGCAGCATCTTGCAATCAGAGAGTACCTGCAGCAGGCAAAGACAATGTTTGAGGAGGAATGAGATGGCTGCCGGAAGGATGGAATTTCATGCAAGGACGATCAATCAGCACACAAACTTCTGTTTTGTGCTTCCCAACGATATTGAGACCGATGAAGTATTCGATAAGCGTCACTATGAGCGGGAACCGCTGAATCTGATCCTGCTGCACGGACTGACCGGGACCGACACCGACTGGCTTTACGGCGGCAATGCGCAGGAGATGGCGATCCAGTATAATTTGAATATCTTCATGCCGACGACCGGCAATACATTTTATCTCAACAAAGGCTATGAGGGCGGACAGTATGCGGATTATATCGGCGAGGAACTTCCGGCATATATCAGCTCGACATTCGGCATTGAATTATCGAGAGAGAATACGATGATCGGAGGTCTGTCGATGGGAGGTTACGGCGCGATCCATACCGCGCTTGCCTTTCCGGATCACTTCAATGCCTGCATTGCCCTGTCGTCTGCGATCCACATGCGTACGATCGTCGATGAGATGAAATACAGTGACGGCGGTGTGATATCGGTGGAACAGAGCCGGGAGATTTTCGGCGATCCGGACAAACTGCTCGACTCAGACAAAAATCCGGAAGTTCAGGTCCATAAACTGCTGGAAGTCGGAACAAAAATGCCGCGGTTTTATCTGGCATGCGGAACGGAGGACGATCTGATCGATGCGAATCGGTCTTTCGGAGCATTCCTCAAAGAGCAGAACGCGGATTGCATCTTCGAAGAAGGACCCGGCGGACACAACTGGACATTCTGGAATCAATATCTGAACAGAGGGCTTAAGGCACTGTTGGCATAGATCATCTGAAAAAGGAAGCCGAGATGAAAAAGCAGAAGAAAAAACAGACAAGAAAGCAGGCAAAAAACAAACCTGTTGAGCGCAGGCCAATTGACAAGACCAGCATCATCGTGCTGGCTGTGGCGGCGGTGGTGTTTGCTGCCGCGCTGTTCTGCATATACGACCGCGACGGTTTTATCGGTGACACCAATGTTTTCTATGACTTTGGGGATGAACAGGTCGATTTTGAAAAAGCGACTGTCATAAAGGTCCTCAGCGAGGATCTTAAAACCGACAAGGCGGCGGACGATGCGTATGTAGGGACTCAGAAGCTCTCAGTCGTTGTCAAAAGCGGACGCTATAAAGGCGAAAAGATGACTGTTCCCAATTATCCCGGCGCGCTTTCCGGAGCACGGGTTTCGGAAGGCGACAGCGTGACGCTGACGATCAAGACTTTGGAGAACGGGGATCACAGCGGCACAGTTTATGAATTCAACAGAATTCCGATCCTGGCGGCGTTTCTGCTGCTGTTCTTTGCCGCGGTAGTTGTTGTGGGACGTCTTACAGGGCTGAAATCTCTGGCAGGACTGATCCTTACAGTGATCTGCCTGTTTGCGATACTGATTCCGCTTCTTTTAAAAGGCGCACCGACGATTCTGACGACATTTATCATATGTGCTTATATCGCGCTTGTCAGTTTCACGATTCTGGGAGGTGTTCACAGAAAGACGATAAGTGCTTTCCTCGGCACTGTTGCAGGCACGTTTTTCGCGATGATCGCGGGCCTTGCCGTGCAGTCTGCCGCAAAGATCGACGGACTCAGACTCGGGGATATCGAAGCTTTGTATCAGCTGAGACTCTACGGAGGGTCAGTCGGACTGAAAGGACTGCTTGTGGCGGGTATTATCATCAGCGCTCTGGGAGCGGTGATGGATGTTGCGATGAGTATCTCATCATCTCTAGAGGAACTTCATGAGGCAAATCCGTACTATTCCGGCAAAGACCTTTTCAAATCCGGAATGAATATCGGCCGTGATATGGCCGGCACGATGACCAACACACTGATCCTTGCTTTCCTCGGAAGTGAATTCACGCTGATCATCTATCTGTATGCGAGCGGGATTTCGTTCTATCATCTGTTCTCGACAGCTTTTGTCGCCGTAGAGACAATCAGCGCTTTATCGTCCAGTCTCGGACTGATTCTGGCGATACCTCTGACGGCTTTCATATCTTCGACATTGATAGCCGGAGAAAGATCTGAAAACAGGAGAACCAAATAGCATAAAAAATCTTCCTGAAAGCCGGGGAGATTCTTTATTTCATGTATCTATCTATATATAGGAAGATCTTAACTGCTGTAAAAAACAGTTCTTTATTTAAACCACAATCACATCTAAGAATAATCATTTATAGAAGTCGAGAGAACTCGGAAAGGAGGACCCTATGGCACTGTTACCAAAAAGAGGGAAACAGAGAATCGCGTATTTGCTGGCACTGCTTCTGATCCTCGGTCAGTTCTTTGTCTATGCTCCGGCGAAGACATATGCCGAGAAAGCAGATGATCCCGTACCGATTTCGTCAGAAACAACAGAAACAGGAGCAAAAGGAGAAGACCTGACTGTATTGGCATTCTCTTCAGATGTGCACAACGGAGGAGGTTCAAGCGGACGAAACAACAACTCCGCGGAACGCACGGGGAGATGGCTCGCCAATGTTCTGAATGAATATGACCATATTGATCTGATGTCATTCTGCGGCGACATGGGCAGTGCGTACGTAAACGGAAGTACATTTTGGGATTATTCTCAGAATGTTATGGACGAGGTGACCGAGGCAGGGATCGATCAGATCCATACCACTGGTAATCATGAGTATATGAATGGCAGCTATACTCATAATACAAACGATACGACCAGAATGTATGAGGAAGATGCGGAAGCTGTCAATGCAGATAATTACCGCATCTATTGCCTGGGTTCTTCCGGCGGAAGCAGCAACTGGAATAAATACATGGACGCACAGATCAGTGCGCTTCAGACTTACTTTGCCCGGGAAGATGTCGGAA
>CACYEU010000062.1 GCA_902773445.1 uncultured Lachnospiraceae bacterium
ACTTTTCAGGGTCCGTATCCGGAGCAAGATGGGGGAACAGGCCGGCGCGAAGCTGCCGGTAGCAATAGAGCCCCCAGCCTTCTTCCGGTTCCGGGAATCCGCTGTCCGCATATTGTTTCCAAACGCTGACGATATCATCTGTGCTGAAGCGCCCTGCCGCGTCAGCCGTGTCAGCCAGCGCGCCGGCAGCTTTCTTCCTGCTTTTCGCATCCGGAAAGACGCCGGCTAAAGACTTGTACAATAAACCGCTTAAATTCATCCTGTGCTCTCCCGTTAATTAAAAACCCCGGTCATAGTTAACCGGGGTGTGATGTTTTATTACATTATACGCTGACTGTATGACAATTGCAATTTAATGCAGTTTCAGCGGAAAATTATGATTCGTTCAGCGTGTTGCCTGCCAGCTCATCGAATTTCCTGAGAGCCGCCTTCGCTTCCTTCGAGAGCTTGGTCGGCGTCTGGATCATCAGTGTGACATAGTGGTCGCCGCGCCTGCCGGGATTGTGCACATAGGGCACGCCTTTTCCGCGCAGTCTGACCTTCGTATCAGTCTTGGTTCCTGCCTTGACTTTGTAGAGCACATCGCCGTCGACAGTCTTGATCCTGATCTCGGATCCGAGTGCTGCCTGGGCAAATGAGATCGGAACGGTCGAGAAGATATTGACATCCTGCCGCTCGAACAGCGGATGCCGGCTCACGCGCACCTCGACCAGCATGTCGCCGCGCGGGCCGCCGTTGCTGCCCGGTTCGCCTTTTCCGCGCAGGCGCACGACCTGGCCGTCATCGATGCCGGCCGGGATCGAAACCTGGATCGTCTTGCGTTTGGAGACATAGCCTGTGCCGTTGCAGTCAGTGCATTTATCGGTGATGATCTTGCCGGTGCCGCCGCACTTCGGGCAGGTCTGGACATTCTGCATCATACCGAACAGCGAACGCTGCGAATAGACGACCTGGCCGCGTCCCTGACATTGCGGACAGGTAGTCGGGCTCGTGCCCGGCTTCGCGCCTGTTCCGCCGCAGGTCGGACACGGATCGGACATTGTGACATTCAGCTCTTTCTCACATCCTTTGATCGCCTCGTCAAATGTGATCCGGACAGTCTGGCGGATATGGCGTCCGCGCTGCGGTCCGGCCGCAGCCGCGCTGCTTCTTCGCGCGCCGCCGCCAAACAGATCGCCGAATATATCGCCGAACAGATCGGCAAAATCAGCGCCTTCAAAATCGAATCCGCCGAATCCGCCGCCACCGGCGCCTGCGTCGAATGCCGCATGTCCGAACTGGTCGTATTTCGCGCGCTTCTCCTTGTCGGAGAGCACAGCGTATGCCTCTGAAGCTTCTTTGAACTTAGCCTCAGCGTCAGCATCACCCGGGTTCATATCCGGGTGATACTTCTTCGCCAGTTCGCGATATGCTTTTTTCAGTGCGGCGTCGTCCGCATTGCGGTCGACGCCGAGCACTTCATAATAATCTCTCTTTGTTCCGGTTGCCATTGATTAAACTTCCTTATATTCTCCGTCTACTACATCATCTGCGCCGTAGCCTTCCGGGCCGGCTGCATCCGGGCCTGCGCCCGCAGCACCGCCCATATCAGGACCTGCGCCCGCGGCACCTGCCTGAGCCTGCGCATAGACCTTTTCGGCCAGCTTCTGCGCACTCTGTGTCAGTTTCTCCTGCGCTGCCTTAAGCTCTGCGACATCACTCTCGGAAACTGTCTCCGGAGTCGACTTCGCAAGCACGTCCTTCAGTGCCTGGATATCAGCTTCGATCGCGCTCTTGTCGGCCGGATCAAGCTGCTCGCCGACATCCTTGAGCATCTTCTCGGTCTGGAAGACCATCGCGTCAGCGTTGTTGCGCGTCTCGACAGCCTCTTTGCGCTTGTTGTCTTCAGCTTCAAACTGAGCCGCTTCCTTGACAGCCTTCTCGATATCTTCGTCGGACATGTTGGATCCGCCTGTGATCGTGATATGCTGCTCTTTCTTTGTTCCGAGATCCTGTGCGGATACGTTGACGATACCGTTCGCGTCGATGTCAAATGTGACTTCGATCTGCGGTACTCCGCGCGGAGCCGGAAGGATTCCGTCGAGTGTGAATTTGCCGAGCGACTTGTTGTCGCGCGCGAATTTACGCTCACCCTGAAGGACATTGATCTCAACGCCCGGCTGATTGTCGGCCGCGGTCGAGAAGATCTGGCTCTTCTTGGTCGGGATCGTCGTATTGCGCTCGATCAGCGGAGTCGCGATACCGCCCATCGTCTCGATCGACAGTGTCAGCGGAGTGACATCGAGAAGAAGGACATCGCCTGCACCGGCGTCGCCGGCGAGCTTGCCGCCCTGGATCGATGCGCCGAGTGCGACGCACTCATCGGGATTCAATGTCTTCGACGGCTCTTTGCCTGTCAGCATCTTAACTTTCTCCTGTACAGCCGGCACACGTGTCGATCCGCCGACAAGCAGGACCTGACCGAGTTCGGCTGCGGTGATGCCCGCATCGGAGAGAGCCCGTTTGACAGGCTCAGCAGTCATCTCAACGAGATCAGCGGTCAGCTCATCGAACTTCGCGCGTGTCAGTGTCATATCAAAATGCTTCGGGCCTTCGTTGGTCGCGGTGATGAACGGCAGATTGATATTGGTCGTCATCGCTGTCGACAGTTCTTTCTTAGCCTTCTCGGCCGCTTCCTTCAGTCTCTGCAGAGCCATCTTGTCGCCTGAGAGATCGACGCCTTCCTTTGCCTTGAAATCAGCGAGCATATACTCGGTGATCTTCTCGTCAAAGTCATCGCCGCCGAGGCGGTTGTTGCCGGCTGTCGAAAGGACTTCGATGACGCCTTCGCCGATGTCGATGATCGATACGTCAAATGTACCGCCGCCGAGGTCATAGACCATGATCTTCTGTTCTTTTTCGTTGTCCAGTCCGTACGCAAGCGCTGCGGCTGTCGGCTCATTGATGATACGCTCGACCTCAAGGCCTGCGATCTTGCCGGCATCCTTGGTTGCCTGGCGCTGCGCGTCGTTGAAGTAAGCCGGAACCGTGATGACAGCCTTGGTCACTTTCTCGCCGAGATAGCTTTCGGCATCGTTCTTCAGCTTCTGAAGGATCATCGCGGAGATCTCCTGCGGTGAATACTTCTTGCCGTTGATCGTGACTTTTTCGTCGCTGCCCATCTTTCTCTTGATCGAAGAAATCGTATTCTCAGCGTTTGTCACGGCCTGGCGCTTTGCAGGCTCGCCGATCAGTCGCTCACCGTTCTTGGTGAATGCGACGACTGACGGTGTTGTACGGATACCCTCTGTGTTCGTGATGACTGTCGGCTGTCCGCCTTCCATCACGGCAACACAACTGTTTGTTGTCCCCAAATCAATTCCAATAATCTTGCTCATTGTCTCTTCCTCCTGTAGGTTATATTCAGTGTTGTTTTTACGTTTTAATTGGCCACTTTGACCATGCTGTGTCTGATCACATCATCGTGATACAGATATCCTTTTTGAAATTCTGCGACGACCTCATTCTCACCTGCCTCTTCGTTTTCCTCGTGCATGACTGCATTGTGGAAATTCGGGTCAAACGGTTTGCCGACCGCTTCGATCGGCTTGACGCCGAGTTTTTCGAGCGTCTCGGTCATCTGCTTGTAGACCATCTGCATACCCTGTACAAATGCGTCGTCTTTGTCTTCTTCTTCGATCGCTTCAAGTCCGCGCTCAAAATTGTCGAGAATATTCAGCATCTGCTCGAGCACATCTTTCGCGCCCATCGCGTACATCATCGATTTCTCTTTTTCAGTGCGCTTGCGGAAGTTGTCAAACTCTGCGATCTGGCGTTTGTATTTGTCCTGAAGCTCGCGGATCTGCTCATCTTTCTTATCATCCTTGCGGCGCTGACGGCGGCTGCGCTTGTCTTTCTTATCATCAGCGTCATCTGCCGGCTCATCTGCGTCTTCTTCGGACGCTTCTTCCGGATCGGCGTCATCTTCATCTTCCTGTGCTTCCTCCTCTTCGGTTTCCGCACTCTCATCCGATTCCGGTTCTTCGGTTTTGGCAGCCCCGGCCTCTTCGGTCTCAGCAGTTTCCGTCTCTTCAGTATCTGCTGCTTCTTCGGCTGCTTCTTCCGCTTTCTTTGCTTCAGCTTCTTCTTTCTTTATCTCATCTGCGCCTTCAATATGAATCATTTCGTCTTGTTCCTTTTTCTTTCTTCCCACTTGAACTCACCCTCTTTATCTCAAATCCTAATTGTTTGATTTGAAAATGTTATCAAGCTCTGATTTCAGTTTTGTCAGTGACTTCAGTACATGCTCGTAATCCATTCGCTTCGGTCCGAGGATACCGATCGTACCCTGCATGCCTTCGCCAAGCTCATAGGTTGCCGTCACGAGCGAACAATCCTTCATGCCTGTTCCCGGCGTCTCCTGACCGATATAGACCTGAATGCCTTTGTTGTTCTCGTCGGCCATCGTCTGTGTGACGATCTCCTGCAGCTGTTTCTTCTCCTCGAGCGTCTGGATGATCTCCTGCGCGTTCTCGCCGGCTGCCAGCTCGGGATACTTGAAAATGTTTGCGCCGCCGCTTGTGTAGATCTCCATGTCGCTCGTATCGATTTCCATGACGCTCGCGACCGCGTTCAGCACATCAGTGATCACTTCGCTGTGAATACCGGCTTCCTCACGGAGTTTAGCGATCATTCCGAGATTGATCTGCTCGATCGGCATGCCGTTCAGGTTTGTGTTCAGCAGCATGTTGAGCTTCAGCAGCGTCTCGTCTGAGATCTCTTCTTCAACCGGGATCACCTTGTTGCGGATCACATTTCCTCCGAGGACAATGACCGCGACCAGGTGCTCCGGATCGATCCTGGACAGCTGGATGAACTTCAGACGGTTCTGATTGTGCATCGGCGAAGTGATCATCGTCGCGTAATTCGTATTGTCCGCGAGAAGTCTTGCCGCCTGCTGCAGAACCCGGTCAAGCCGCTCTCCCTTTTCAAGAATCGACTCCTTGAGTTCCTCGACCTCGATCAGCTTATCTCTCATCAGCATATCGACATAGAAACGATAACCTTTGTCGGTCGGGATACGTCCGGCTGAAGTGTGCGGCTGCACGATATAGCCGAGGTCGACCAGATCGCTCATCTCATTGCGGATCGTTGCTGAACTCAAGTTGAGGTCCGTCTTCTTGGAGATCGTCCGCGATCCGACCGGTTCGCCGGTCTCAAGATAATCCTTGATGATCGCGTAGAGGATCTTGGTCTTTCGCTCAGACAGTTCACTGAGAACTTGTGTCGTCGGTTCAGTTTTCTCTTTTCCCATATCTCCAGGCTCGCCTTCTTAAGTATCAGTCCGGTGTCGTCACACCGTCTGTGTTTTTCGGTTCTGTTAGCACTCAAATATGCCGAGTGCTAATACCCTATCTATAAGATACCCCTCCCCCGCATATTTGTCAACATGGATTTCATAAACTTTTTGTGTATTTTTACATAAAAAAGCAGCCCGCCGGATTTCTCCGCGCAGGCTGCTGCTAATGCTGCTGAAACATCGTTATGCTTTACTCTAAATTCAGTCTTCTGTCGGTAAAATACCACGCGAGGACCCAGTAGATCACGATCTGTACCGCGATGATCGCCAGTACAACGATCTGCAGACGCCAGTTGGTGAAACCGTTTACATCGGCCGGTGAATTCCACATCAGGTGTTCGACACCGTTCTTGAGAAAATCGACCGATGAGATAACTGAAGCAATGATCGTCTCAACGATCTTGATCCCGACATAGGCCAGGACACTCCCGAGAAGGCGGTGTCCGCTCCACTGGCTTCCGATCGCAACCGCAGCATAGACCCGCACGATGACTGTGACAAGCACAAGGATCATGATCGCGATCCAAAAGATCACATGGCCGATATTCGGACTGATGATCTCTTTATAGAACATATGCAGCGCCTGTTTGAACTCAATGTAGTCAGTCCCGTTGAACGCCACGATGCTGACCATGGCGACAGCTGCGAATCCGACGATCGTGCCGAAGGCAGTCCAGATCATAGCCGACAGAGTCTTAGAGACCATCAGCGTGCTGCTTCTGACCGGCAGCGAGAACATGAAATAACCTTCCCTTCCGAGCAGGTTGCCGTAATACCGGTTGATCGCCAGCAGCGTCGTCACAACGACGACCGATAACAGCAGTATAATGTAAAGGAGCACGGCGAAGACAAAGAATACATTCTGTGTTGTCCATTCCGGCAAAAACTTCAGGCTCAATCCGAGGATGGCGGCCAGTGCCAGCAGCGCGATGTAGATCGGCACCAGAATTCGCCCGTATGCTTTCATTTCATAAGCGATCAATTTCCTTAACATCTGAACACCTCCCTGAAATACTCATCAACGCTCTTGTTCATCCTGGTCCTCAGATCATCCGTATTCTCATGGAGAACGATCGTGCCTGATTTCAGGAATATCACTTCGTCCAGAACATTTTCAATATCCGAGATCAAATGTGTTGAGATCAGCACCAGCGCCTCCGGATTATAATTGGAAATGATCGTGCGGATGATATAGTCGCGTGCTGCCGGATCAACGCCGGCGATCGGCTCATCGAGCAGATAGACGTCGGCCTTGCGGCTCATCGTCAGGATCAGCTGTACCTTTTCGCGCGTTCCTTTGGACATTTTCTTAAAGACCATATTCTTGTCGATATCCAGATTGGTGAGCATCTGTTCGGCGGTCTCGCGGCTGAAATCCTCATAGAATCCGCCGTACAGCTTGACCAGGCCGTCGATCTTCATCCAGTCCGGAAGGAAATCCCTGTCCGGCAGATAGGCGAGATGTGCCTTTGTCTCAGGCCCCGGCGCCTTACCGTCGATCAGGATCTCTCCTTCGGTCGGCACGAGCATATGCTGTGCCAGTTTGATCAGAGTTGTCTTGCCGCTCCCGTTTGGACCGGCCAGTCCGATAATGCGTCCGGGCTCGAGTTCCAGATCGATATGGTCGAGCGCCGTCGTCTTACCGAACTTTTTTGTCAAATTACTGCATGTAATTGCTGCCATTGTCTCACTTCCTCTCATTGCTCTCTGCCGAATGCGCCGACCGCTTCCACGATCTCTTCCCGGCTCATGCCCAGTTCTCTCAGGGCGTCAAACATATCTTCGATATACCCGCTGCTCAGCGACTCGCGCATCTTCTTCAGGATCTGCTCATCCTCAGTCACATACCGCCCGGCTGTCCGCAGAGTATAGAGCAGTCCTTCCTGTTCAAGCTGTGTGAGCGCCCGCTGCATCGTATTCGGATTCACTCCCGCCTCCATCGCCAGATCACGCACCGGGCTTACCTTGCTCCCCGGCGGCATTTCGCCGCTCGCGATCTTCCTTTTAAGTACGGTGATGATCTGCAGATAGATCGGTACGCCGTTTTTAAACTCCCACTTCATCTTTTTCTCACTTTCTTTGTCCAATGATTTCATCCGGCCGAATTGTATGAACCTCTTGGTACAATCGCATCATAGCACCGTTGTTGTATTGTGTCAACACATTAATACAATTTTTTTGCACTGTTTTGCAAATCACCGGTTCATCGGGTATGATGAGGAAGCAAAGGGGGCTTTGGATTTGAAAAACACACCGGCTGAAACCGCAAAAAACGAAGAATCACGCAGTAATACTTCACTGTGGTCGATCTTCGCCAGTTTCTTCAGAATAGGAATTCTGACATTCGGCGGAGGCTATGCGATGCTTCCGATGTTCGAACGGGAATGTGTTGAAAGACACGGCTGGGTCGATGAGAATGAGCTGCTCGATCTGTATGCGATCAGTCAGTGCACGCCGGGCATCATCGCGACCAATGC
>CACYEU010000063.1 GCA_902773445.1 uncultured Lachnospiraceae bacterium
CCCTCGAGAAGCGCCTTGCGCTGCTCATAAGTAAAAAAGCATTTCTTCTGTTTCTGATTCCAGTTGAACTCATCGGTCGAAAGCGCGACGATCAGATAGTCGCCGAGTTCCTTCGCGCGCTTGAGCAGATTGATATGACCGTAGTGCAGCAGGTCGTAAGTTCCGTAAGTAATCACTCGTTTCATGTTAATTCTCCTTTATGACGGCTCACTCGCCGAGAATATCCTTTTTGATCGCCGCAAGTGCTGCTTCGGCCGCATGCGGATAATTGACCATGATCTGATCGGCGAATTCTTCGCGTGCCTCTTTCTTCGGATCATTTCCTCCGATCACGACATCTGTCAGGAACTTGTCGATCGCCTCCGTGTTATATGAAATATAGCAGTTTTCAAGGCACTGCTTTCCGAGCGGCGCGAATTTCGCATTGATATCGCTCGGATCCTTGAGCATATAACAGCACGGATTCTTTGTATAGAAATACTCGACCAGATATGAGCCGCAGTCCTGGACACAGGCATCGGACGAAGCAAACTCCCTGAGATAATTGCCATTGTCGCTCCAGGTCACGTTCGGCTTTCTCTTGAGCGTATCGATGTATTTCCTGACCGCAAGCGGTCCCCAGTGGTTCGGATCGGAAAGCGTCTTCATCAGGAACGGATGCGGTCTGTAAATAAAGTCAAGCTGCGGATACCGGTCGGGCAGTCTCTTGAAGAAATCCGAGTACCGCTCGAAATTACCGAGCGCCAGGATCTCGTTGCTGCCTCCGCTGACGGAATGATGCAGCGCGATCAGCACTTTCTTCCTGTCAGAATCATTTCTCGGATAACCGTCAAGCTCATCCATCTTGATATAGCCCGAAAGCTCGGCGTTGGCTCCTTTGTTCTCCGAAGCTTCGACATACTGATTCAGTGTCTCATCGCACTCGAAAAAGGCCTTCCACATATACTGGTAGGTGTCGAGTGCGAGAACTTTGCTGTCATATTTGGACCGGTAGAATCCGTAGTTGACCATGATCGGAAGAAAATCGCTTTCGACCGCGTAGCGATGGTTATAGCGGAACGACGACAGCATATACGGTGTCGTATAGCAGACGATATCCATGCCGTCACACAAATCACTCCAACGGCCGATCTCATCGACCTGCGCATGAAGAATATGGTCCTTCTCATATCCGAGCGCGGCAAGTTCAGTCTCGTTCTTTTCGATCGTCTCCCAGATCTCATCATTGATCTCCTGATCAGCGTTGGACTGCCATCTGAGATCAGGCATGACCGCAATATACGGCTCGAACAGATCATCTTCCTGCATGGCTTTATACAGAGACTGTGCCGGGAACATCGATGTATTGATGATAAAGAACAGCACTTTGATCTTCTCTCCGCGCTTGACCTTTTCAGCGATCCTCGCACATCTGTCCGCAAATGACGCGCGGTACTCTTCCATCGTCGGCCATGTGTATTCGCGTTCCTTAAACGGTTTGACCTCGATATACTGTGCCAGTTCAGGAGCATTATCCTGAATGACTTTCAATACCTGATTCAGGTCCTCCGTCGGCTTGCGGGTAAACGCTTTGACTTTGACGAACGGAATCCGGTACTTTGTCAGCAGCGTCAGCGGATGGTCGTAGACATGAACGCCTTCATCTTCACAGACCAGTTTATATGTCAGTCCCCTGTCGGCGAGATAAGGTGTCAGTTTGGTCTCCAGTCTGGCGACAACCGTGCCGCGGTCATACTTGCCTTTAACGCGGGATAAGAATTCACTCAGATAACCGCTGTCGATGACTTTGCGTTTGAATACAATGAAATATGACGAGATATGCTCATCAAAATTCGGAGCCGCATTGGTTGTATAGCCCCAGAAATCGCATGGTTCAGCGCTCATCTTGTCCCAAGTCTCGGAGAACGGATAGATCGGGCCGTAACTCGAATCGTTCATCATAACCAATTCGTCACAGACATCGGCATCGAGAAGACCATTGTTCAGCGCGTATTCAAGACCGCGCTTGTATGAACCGAAATCATACTGTTCATGGCGTTCGAACTTTGCATAGCAGATCAGACCCTCGAGCTGATCGAGTTCTTCCGGAATGACTTTACAGTCGGCGACCAGTACGATATTGTCAACGACTTCTTTTAATCCGTGCAGCAGATAGAGAAGTGTGCCTGGGACTTTGCCGTTGCCGAAAAAGCAGGACAGCACAACGGTTCTGCGCTTATCGACCGGCGCCTTGGAAAATTCCCGCTCATATTCAACAGTTCCCTCAGGAAATGTCACATCCTTCAGGTCGAGCTGTGATATCTCTCTGGCCTGGCCGCGTCCGAATCTCTCGAAGTGCACGAGAGGATTCATCTTTGCAAGCTGAACATCGCTGTTTAACGCAAAGTATTCCTCACTGCAAAAAGCTCTCGACGGATCGTTATGCAGGAAGCCTCCAAAGCGCAGATAATGCTCGGCCAGTGTCATCCCCAGATCGTCGCGCTGCAAATCGATATTGTTGCGCCGATACCAGTCTTCATCCCAATACTTTGACTTCTCGATCAGCGCGATGTCTCCCTCATATTCAGCATCATGCAGATAGGCATTTCTGATCGCATCCGCTACTTTGTGCAGGTTCTTAGCGCACCAGACTGCCTTCTTGATCTTACCGCGAATTCCCATTTGCCGATACTCTCCTTCATTGCTGAATCAACGCATATATCGCTTTATTTATCATATCATCTATATCATCTTACATCAAGATAACCACTTTGAAGTACTGATCCGGTTAAAGGAATCTGTATCCCGTTGACAATGCATTGACAAGGAAGAAATATCCCGTTTTAGTGCATGGATTGTCCCCCTCAATGTCTGTTTAGCATTGAATACCGAAAAATCCTTTAAAATACTGCATCTTTTCCTGTCGCACACCCGGAAAAGCATCAAAAAAGCGCTCTGAAGTGCAGTATTTTCCGCAATTTTCTTTATATCAATGCTTTTTTGAAGGTTGTTCTGCTTTTAGATGCAGTAAAACTCTTGAAAAATCTCTATGCACTGCATCTTTCAGGGCCAAATGGTAATAGAGTCCAGTTTCTGTCACCGACTGTCGAAAAACGTCGAAAAATGTCGACGAAAGTATCAGAAAATCGCATTGTCTGTCTGATTTCAGTCCGCCATAATATATATTCATTTGTTTGTGTTTTGAAGGAGGTGGCTTTTGTTACTGTCAGCAATGGATTCTCAACTTGATCTGATTGAAAACAGAATCAATGAGATCAGAAAAGAACTTGCGAAACTGCCTAAGGGTTCTTTGAATATTGTACATGCAAATGTTCATGGAAAGACCCTGATTCGTTATTATCACTATCATGACGGTGTTCAGACCAGTTTAAGAAAAGACTCCATTCTTCTACGGGATCTGGCCAGAAAGAAATGTCTCGAGCTTGACTTGAAAAACCTGATGTCGATCAGGACAGCAACCAATATGTTTGTACGTCATCATTCACCGACAGCTAATGTAGTGGATTTTTTATCTTCGAATCCCGAGCTATGCGATATATTGAAAGATTCGTCGGTGCCGGCAGATTTCTCGCTTGCGGAATGGGTTTTAAATGAGTGTCCGCCGGAACAAAAGAATGTTCCCCATCCGGAATTGCGCATCCACAAAATGAAATCCGGGCATATCGTCAGATCCAAATCTGAAGGCCTTATCGATAACGGTCTTTATGATGCAAAAATCCCGTTTCGCTATGAAGACCCGATGAGTATTGGCGGGCGGACAATATATCCTGACTTCACTATCAGGCATCCGGAAACAGGTGTTTTCTTCTACTGGGAGCACTTTGGTCTGATGGATAACGAGCAGTATATTGAGAGTGCTGTAAGAAAAATCGGGTTGTATGCCTATGCAGGCATTCTTCCCGGTCACAATCTGATCACAACTTTCGAAACTGCCGCATCGCCTCTGCTATACGACGATATTCTGGCTATTATCAGCCATTACTTTCTTTGAAGTACTGAAGCCGTTAGCATCAATGCCGCGGAGTCTGAGTTTTGGCGGCGAAATAGTTGGTGATCATCGGCATCACGATGTCGAGTTCATCGGCAGTCAGCTCCCTGGGCTGCGCATCTTTCGTCAGATAGATCCTGGTCGCATCGTAGAAGACCGTATCGAAGTTATTGGCATTTGTGACCGGCGAGAACAGAGATGTGCCAAGGAAATAGTTATCGTCTGATACATCGATGTAATCAAGAATCGTCGGCGTGAAATCGATCGTATTGCGCCCTTTGGCATCGATATTCTGCGCGACGACGCCGTTATGGTAGATCATTAGCGGCATCTGATCGAGCACCGCGTCGATCCGCGGCTCATGCGGGAAGACACGGTTGTATTCATTTTCCGCGTAAGTCGCGTGGTCGGCTGTAAAAACAACGATCGTATTATCGGCATACTCGCTTTTATCAAAGCGGTCCATAAAAGCGCCGAACTGATAATCAAGATTGTAGAAGCGGTTCAGGATCGCGCTTTTCCCGTCACCGAATTTCTGATCCGGCGAATCAGTCGCGAGATGTGTCCCGAACGTATACATACCGATGAAGAACGGCTCTCCGTCACTTGCTTCCATCGTCTCGTACAATTTGTCAAACGCCTGCTTGTCTGACAGGGAACCTGTCGCTCCGGCATCGAGCGAACGATCCGATATGACATCATCAAATCCGAATGTTTCGAGGTATTCGGTAAACTGCATATTCTTCGGCTCTGTATTGATAAACGCAGTCTGATATCCCTGATCTTTCAACTCGCTCTGCAGTGATGTCAGCGTGTTCGTGTCGAGATTGTCAAGCTGATACCCCGAATAGAGTTGGCCGGTCAGCGCGCGGTATGTCGCAAACGTATGATTGTAGTAGTTGGTAAAACTGATCGATTTGCTTCCCAGATCGCGGACATTCGGCATGACGCCGCGTTCATCATTAACAATATTTGATGACAGACCTTCAGCAAAGATCACAACGATGTTCGGCTGTTCCGGAAGCGAATCAGGTTTGTTCTTGTACTGGTCGACCC
>CACYEU010000064.1 GCA_902773445.1 uncultured Lachnospiraceae bacterium
GGCGTTTGCCGGAGGTATCATTGCAGTGTTCATTACGCTTCTGATTCCGAAAGCAGTCAGGAGTTCGTCCAATATCATGCTCGTCTTGTCGGGCATTATCGTATCCGGACTGATGAGTTCGATCCTCGGTTTTATCAAATATATTGCGGATCCGCAGACGCAGCTGGCCGCGATCACTTACTGGCAGCTCGGCAGTTTTGCCGACGCAAAGATGAGCAAGGTGCTCGGCATACTGCCGCTCAGTCTGATTGCCGCTGTGATCCTGATCGGCATGAGTTTCTGGATCGACGTGATGTCGCTCGGCGAGCGAGAGGCAGCGGCACTCGGGGCAAATGTCCCGCTGATGAGAGGATTGTGCATCGTCTGCGCGACGGTCCTGACAGCCGGCGCTGTCTGCATCAGCGGAACGATCGGCTGGGTCGGTCTGGTCATTCCGCATTTCGGCCGCATGATGGTCGGATCCGGCAATAAGACACTGCTCCCGGCTTCATGTCTTCTCGGAGCGATCTTTATGCTGCTGGTCGATACGCTGACGAGGATCATCGGTCCGGCTGAGATGCCGGTCAGCATCCTGACCGGCGTCATCGGAGCGCCGTTTTATGCGTGGCTGCTCTACCGACAGAGGGAGAGACTCAGATGACGCGCGCAGGGGACGAAAAACAGATGATCTACGCAATACGCGACTTGACATTTACCTACCCCGGTACGGACAGGGCGGTGCTCAATGGTGTTTCATTAGATATTGCGCCCGGGGAAATCATTGCGATCCTCGGCCCTAACGGAGCCGGCAAGACGACGTTGTTTTCACTGATGATGGGCTTTTTAAAACCTGATCAGGGAGAGATACTGCTCGGAGGCAAACCGCTGGAGCGCATGAACCATAAAGAAGTCGCGGGCATTGTCGGCTATGTGCCGCAGATCCATGAGCCGTCATTTGACTATACCGTCAAGGACTTCGTTCTGATGGGAACCGGTCCGCAGAAGGGTATGTTCCAGAACACGACGAAGGACGACGAGGAACGCTGTCTCGCAATTCTCGAGGAGATCGGAATAGCGGACCTGGCAGAGCGCTCCTATCTTAAAATCAGCGGCGGTGAACGCCAGCAGGCGTTGATCGCGCGGGCTATGATGCAGGAGCCGAAGATCATCCTGTTCGACGAGCCGACCGCGCATCTCGATTACGGAAATGCATACCGCACACTAAAGATGGTCAAGCGGATGTCGGAAAAAGGATTTGCGGTCGCGATCACGACACATGAACCGAATCAAGCGCTGCTTCTCGGCGGAAATGCCGCGGTCCTTGACCGCAGCGGACATTTGATCAGCGGGCCGACTGAAACAATCGTGACGGAAGACAGGCTGGCTGAAGTCTACGACTGCGACCTGAAGCTGATCAGAATCGATGAAATGGACAGAACAGCATGTATCGCTCCGAAACTGTGACAACAAATAATGCGGCAGGCACCGTATCGATCAGGATCATCACGCTCATATTGATGGTCTTATTGACAGGCATCTTCAGCGCGGCCTGCGGCGGGTCAAAGACACCGAAAGCTGATCCCTCGCGCGCCGGTGAGGTCGTTGAAACGACAGATGATGCGGTGACGGTCATCGATCAGGCCGGGCGTGAAGTGACCGTGCCCAAAGGTGCCAAGACTATGGCACTCAGCTACCGCGTGATCGCGCGTTTTCTGATCACACTTGGCGAAGGCGATAAGATCAAGGGCATCGGTAAAAGTGAAGAATTCCTGTATGTCCTTGAACCGGGATTAAAAGATGCTGTTGACGTCGGCAAGGGTGTGCCGGATCTGGAGGCAATCGCTGAACTTAAGCCTGATGTGTATTTTCACAGGGCTACTGACATCGATGGGCTCGAAGCAGTACAGGAATTGGGGATACCGGCGGTCGGATTATCGTTCGAAGACCCGGAAGAAATGAAAACAGCTCTAAAGATACTTGGGAGTGTCTTAAACAAAGAAGACAGAGTCAAAGAACTGATCAGCTATTACGACAGCAGGATCAAAGACGATCAGAGTGAAGCTGATCAAATCAAGGATAAAAAGAGCGCAATCGTTATGGGTTCTTCAAGTTCAAAGGTCGCTGACGGCAGTATGCTGCAGAGCCGGATGATCGAGCTGGCAGGAGGGATCAGTTCGGCGAAGGACCTCGAGGCGAGCGAGCTCTGGCCGACAGCGGGCAATGAGCAGATTTTCAAGTGGAATCCTGACTATATATTTATCACCGGAAGCGAAAGCGCGCGGGTCACACCGGAAGACCTGTACAACGACCCGACCTGGGCTGAAGTCACTGCGGTGCGTGACAAACACGTTTACCGGATGCCGGCTGAACTTGATTCGTGGGAATTCCCGGGCGTTGTCAGTGTCCTTGGGATCGACTATATGAAGAGCAAGATGTATCCGGAGTCGATGAGCGAAGAACAGCTCCAAAAGAATATCGATGAATTCTATCAACTGTCCTACGGCAGAACATTTACCTCGGAGGAGATCGGGTATTGAAGAAGACAGTCATCCGACAACTTCATAAAATGCGCCGGGCCGCCGCGCTTGCGGTCTGCCTTCTGATCATCGCAGGACTGGTCGCGCCTTTGTGGGCGGTGAAGACGGATGCTGCGGACTATGAGGCCGGCGGTGATCTGATCGTGCGCGTCGGATATTTCGGCGAGGACGAGGATTACCGGAC
>CACYEU010000065.1 GCA_902773445.1 uncultured Lachnospiraceae bacterium
CAGACAGTGAAGGAGGATTAACATGAAATTAGCACCTTTGGCAGACCGCGTCGTATTAAAGCAGATGGCAGCGGAAGAGACAACTAAGTCGGGTATCGTTATTCCGGGTAAGGAAAAAGAATTGCCTCAGCAGGCAGTTGTTGTTGAAGTCGGCCCGGGCGGAACCGTGAACGGTGAAGTTGTCAAGATGGAAGTCAAGAAAGGTGATCAGGTCATCTATTCTAAATATGCAGGCACAGATGTTGAGATCGACGGAGAGAAGCTGATTATCGTTCGTCAGGCTGATATTCTGGCTGTACTCAAATAAAAAACTTTCAATTAGCAATATACAGGAGGCGAAAGACAAATGGCAAAAGAGATTAAATATGCAGAAGACGCGAGAGCGGCACTGGAATCCGGTGTCAATCAGCTTGCAGATACTGTCCGCGTGACCCTTGGCCCGAAAGGCCGCAATGTCGTGCTGGCAAAGGCATTCGGTTCACCGCTGATCACAAATGACGGTGTGACGATTGCAAAAGAAATCGAACTTGAGGATGCATTCGAGAATATGGGCGCTCAGCTGATCCGCGAAGTCGCATCGAAGACCAACGATGTTGCCGGTGACGGCACAACGACCGCGACGATCCTTGCTCAGTCGATCGTACACGAAGGCATGCGCAATCTTGCAGCCGGCGCAAATCCGATGATCCTTCGCAAGGGTATGCAGAAGGCTGTCGACGCTGCTGTCGATTCGATCAAAGAGCAGAGCAGCAAGGTCAACGGCAAAGAGCAGATCGCGCGTGTCGCAGCGATCTCAGCCAGCGATGATGCAGTCGGCGAGATGATCGCTGATGCAATGGAGAAGGTTTCAGGCGACGGTGTGATAACGATCGAAGAGTCCAAGACAATGCAGACCGAGCTTGACCTTGTCGACGGAATGCAGTTTGACCGCGGTTATGTATCGGCCTACATGGCGACTGACATGGAGAAGATGGAAGCGGTTCTTGAAGATCCGTATATCCTGATTACCGACAAGAAGATCTCCAATATTCAGGACATTCTTCCTGTTCTCGAGGAAATCGTAAAACAGGGCGCTGCGCTTCTGATCATTGCGGAAGATGTCGAGGGTGAAGCTCTGACAACGCTGATCGTGAACAAACTGCGCGGTACATTCAATGTCGTTGCGGTCAAGGCTCCGGGTTACGGCGACCGCCGCAAAGAGATGCTTAAGGATATCGCGATTCTGACAGGCGGTCAGATGATCTCCGAAGAGCTCGGCCTTGATATCAAAGAGACCACGATCGCTCAGCTCGGACGTGCTAAGTCTGTCAAGGTTCAGAAAGAGAACACAGTTATTGTCGACGGAGCAGGCGACAAGAAGGCAATCAGCGACCGCGCTGCACAGCTTAAGAGCCAACTCGAGACAGCAACCAGCAAGTTTGACAAAGAGAAGCTTCAGGAGCGCCTTGCCAAGCTCGCCGGCGGCGTGGCAGTGATCCGTGTCGGTGCTGCGACCGAAGTCGAGATGAAGGAGAAGAAACTCCGCATGGAAGATGCTCTCAACGCGACGAGAGCGGCTGTTGAAGAAGGCGTTGTAGCCGGAGGCGGCAGTGCATATATCCACGCCGCGAAGAAAGTTGCAGATGTCGCTGAGAAGCTTGAAGGCGACGAGAAGACCGGCGCAAAGATCCTTCTGAAGGCTCTTGAGGCTCCGCTGTACCATATTGCGAACAATGCCGGAAAAGACGGTTCAGTCGTTGTCAATCAGGTCCAGTCTGCAAAGGCAGGTACCGGATATGACGCACTGAGCGGAGACTATGTCGATATGCTCGATGCCGGAATTCTTGATCCGGCAAAGGTAACGCGTTCCGCGCTTCAGAATGCGGCCAGCATCGCAAGCAGCCTTCTGACCACAGAGGCATGTGTTGCAGACATCAAAGATGAGAACGCGGCAGCAGCAGCGGCAGCGGCAGCAGCCGGCGGAATGGGCGGTATGATGTAAACCGTTCAGATTTCTCTGACACTGTTTATCAACGGGGTTGTCACCTGCAGGCGGCAGCCCCGTTTTTTATATTACAGTAGTTTTTAACCAGGAGTTCAGCTTTTTACATAATGCTGTCTTGACAGTTCTGTCACAAGACCTTTGAGCTGCAATTCCATCATGACTACGGCCAGTTTGTCGGCCGGAATCTGCGTCAGATCTTCAAGCTGACAGAGCTTTACAGGCTGATATGAGAGAGCAGACATGAGCTTTCTTTCCACTTCATTTAAACCGGAATCATCAAAGTTCTGCCTGCCGCTGCTTGGTGCATCGGCCTGATCAGCTCCCGATCCGAAACCAAGTTCACTCAACAGTATGTCCGGGGAGCGAAGGATGACTGCGCCCTGCGCGATCAGATCGTGACATCCTTTGCTCAGCGAACTGTCGACCGGCCCCGGAAGCGCGTAGACATCCCGACCCTGTTCAAGAGCGAAGTCCGCCGTGATCAGTGATCCGCTTTTTTCCCTTGCTTCGATCACAAGAACGGCGTCAGAAAGAACGCTGATCAGACGATTTCGCTGAGGAAAATGATAGCAGAGAGGCTTTTCATACAACGGGTATTCAGAGAGGATGCCGCCGGAGACTGTGAGTCGGTCATAGAGGTCTCTGTTTCGCTGCGGATAGCAGATCCCTGCACCGCAGCCCAGAACAGCCAACGAGTAGCCTCCTGCGCTCAAAGCGGCGCGCTGAGCGATGCCGTCGATGCCGAGAGCCATGCCGCTGATGATGCCGACTCCGTGAGACGCAAGATATGAGGCAAATGCTTTGGCCTGAGAGCGGCCGTAAGCACTGCAGGTCCGCGCGCCGACCATTGCGATCATCGGCATGTCTTTCGGCGGCAGTGATCCTTTGACATAGACCGCAAACGGCTGGTCATTCAGTGTTGACAACGCGTAAGGATAGTCGATCGAACGCCAGGTGATCAGACGCGTACCAGTCTTTTCCAAAATGCTGTAATCCGATTCAAGATCCCGGTGATCGCGTGAGGCTTTGAGACGATCGATGTCAGTCTGCTTTAAGAATTCAATGTGGTCAAGACGGTCGCCAGCAAGCATAAACAGCTCCTTCAGATCAGGATAGATCTCATTGAGTCTGATCTTGACAGATGAAGACAGACCGCTTATGCCGGCAAGCCAGTGATCATAG
>CACYEU010000066.1 GCA_902773445.1 uncultured Lachnospiraceae bacterium
AGAGGACTGAAAATCCTCGTGTCACTGGTTCGACTCCGGTTCTGGGCACAACAGACCTCTCAGTCATTTGGCTGAGAGGTCTTTTTACGTTGTGTTCACTGTGTTTTCGCTGTCGTTTTCTTGACTTTATTCCTATACATGGTATGATTTTCTCAGAAGTTTGCGCTTCATTATAATATAAGTAAAAAGTCGCATTAATGATTTTGAGAGGTTGCTATGAAATCGATCGGCTGTATAAAATATATCGTATTGAGTTTGATTTTCGCTGTGTTTGCATTTGCTGCGCTTCCCGCGGGGGTATATGCTGCCGGAGAAGGGTTGTCGGTCTCGGGCGGAACCGAGGGCACCGACTATACCTATGAAGACGGCGTGCTGACGATTCTGAAGAACGGCACGTATACGATCAGCATGGCATCAGGCACCACAAAGACGACTGACAGGATCGCATTCAGCAGAGACGATAAACTGACGAAGGTTACACTGAATCTGAAATCCCTCAATATCGAAACTGATGAGTGCGTGATGTCTCTCGACGACACAGAAGAAGGTGTCACACCGGTCGCTCTGGACCTGACGCTGAATGTTGACGGAACGAATAAGCTGAAATCCCTCAAAAAGGATATGTATAAGGCTGACAATAAAGTCACACTGACGATCAGCGGCAGCGGTACGCTCGAGGCGGGCGCTCCGGCGTCAGATCATGACGGTTTTGTCCTGGCCGGCGGCAGCAGCCTGAAGATGAGCGGCGGGACCCTGAAGGTCACAGCTGACAGATTCGGCATTTATGTCGATGAAAAGAGCACGGCCAGCCAGATCAGCTTCAGCGGCGGCGAAACTGAGATCACTGCCGGAACGAACGCGCTCAATCTGAAAAATGCGACCAAGAAAGATGCGGTATTTGATTCCGGCTATACTCACAAGAATTATGACGGGGCGACCGCAGCCTCAAGAACTGCGGTCAGCGATGCGGATCTGACTGACAGTCAGGGGTCCAGCAAGAATTATGTGTTGATCACTCCGGCCTATAAGGTTACATGCAATCTGAACGGAGGAACTCTTCCGTCCGGATCGAAGAATCCGACATCATACTCAAAATACGATTCATTTACCCTTAAGAATCCGGGACGGACCAACTATACATTCCTCGGCTGGACAGGAACAGGCCTGAGTTCGACGACTAAGACTGTCACAGTCCCGAAAGGGAGCACAGGAAACAGATCCTATACAGCGCAGTGGCAGGAGACGACTGTGACGATCCAGTACGCAGCCGGCACCGGCGGAAAGGTCAGCCGGTCTTCAGAGACAGTCAAGCGTGTGACCGGGTCCGCGCAAGGTGCGAAAGCGACTGCCTCTTCCGGATACAAGTTCAAGAACTGGACCAACCAGAACGGCGCTGTCGTGAGCACGTCGGCGACATTTGTACCGCCCAAAAGCGGCAACGTCAATGTCGCGGCAGCTTATACCGCGCGTTTCGAAAAGACGAAAGCCGTCATTACATTTAACCCCAACGGCGGAAAGCTGAGCGGGTCGACAGCCGTACAGAAAAAGTCTTATGCCTACGGACAGATCATTACGATGCCGCGTCCGACAAGAACCGGCTATACGTTCAGATACTGGAAAGGATCCATGTACAGAGCCGGCACGAAATATACGGTGAAGGGCAATCACACATTTACCGCTGTGTGGAGAAAGCGCTCATCGTACAGCAGCTCAAGCAGGACCAGCAGCTCGAGCAGGACCGGAACGAATTCCCGTAAGACATCGAGCTCCTCGAGTTCATCAAAATCCACCAGCGCCAGATCGAGCGCGAAGACCGGCGATGTCCGGAGTGTCGGCCGGACGGCGGCGTGGATCGTGATGTTCGCGATGGCGGGTGTGATCATCGGAATCATCGCCCTGCGCAGGAGAGAAGACCGGGCTTGACAAGGGCTGTATAATGGAACCGAAGCAAAATAATTATGTCTATATTTTGCGCTGCGCGGACGGTACATATTACACCGGATGGACGAACGATCTTGAGAAAAGAATCGCCGCACACAACGCCGGAAAAGGCGCAAAGTATACACGCTCAAGGCTTCCGGTAGAACATATTTATCACGAGATTTGCGAATCGAAGGAGCAGGCACTGCGCCGGGAGATTCAAATCAAACAGTTGTCAAGGCAGGAAAAGGAAGCCTTGATCAGACAAAAAGGAGGAAAAAATGGTTGCTAAAGTAACGAAAGACATGCAGATTGGTCAGTTGCTCCAGATGGCGCCCGAAGTTGCACCGGTTCTGTTTGAAGTCGGTATGCACTGCCTCGGATGCCCGGCATCTCAGATGGAGACGCTCGAAGAGGCCGCTATGGTTCACGGACTGGACGCGGATCTCCTGGTCGAGAAGATCAACGCAACGATCAATGCCTGATCATATCAGAGCAACATAAAAGCTGCCGCACAGAACGCGGCAGCTTTTTTATTGTTCTGATGAAAATCATAACCGGATTTTATTTTCTGAGTTCGGCAAGTGACTGAAGCGCATTGTCCTTAAGCACCAGTTCAGCGTGCTCGTGGACATAGGCGAGAACCGATGCATCAGACTCTTCGAGGACCGCGTACTCAGACAGCAGGTTGCAGGCGCGGTTAAAATCGGAA
>CACYEU010000067.1 GCA_902773445.1 uncultured Lachnospiraceae bacterium
CTGTAGATAAGTTCCCGTCGAGTGTTTTTCGTGCTGAGTGACTGGCCGTCTCGATCAGCGCTAATTCCACAAACCGCTTGTTTTCAAGCCTTTCAGCGCGTCTTACCTATCAGCACGTGACATCAATACTACCGTCTCCACATGCACACTATGACAGAATTGATCGACCGGAATGACCCGCTCTAATGAATAGTCCTGATCGCACAGGATCTTCAGATCTCTTGCTAGGGTGGCCGGATCGCAGCTGACATAGACGATCCTGTTCGGAGATGCCTTAAGTATCTCGTCGAGAAGTCCTCCGGAACACCCTTTTCTGGGCGGATCGACAACAACGACCAGATCATCTGATGCACCCTGTCGGTCCTTCAGGCATTCCCTGAATGCATCGCCGGCATCACCGACCATGAATTCTGCGTTTTCGATGTGATTAAGCTCTGCATTGACACGCGCATCCCCGACCGCTTCCGGTATGACTTCCACACCTCTGACTAACCGGGCACTGTCCGCCAGATAAAGTCCGATCGTGCCGATCCCGCAATACAAATCGATCAGCATCTCTTGTCCGGTCAGTCCCGCGCATTCTTTCGCGAGATCATACAATACTTTCGTCTGCGCCGGGTTGACCTGGTAAAAAGACTTTGGTGAAATGCGGTAGCGCACCTCTCCGATCCTGTCTTCAATATACGGTTTGCCATATACCGGAATGATCTCATGGCCCATGATCACATTGTTGTTTTCAGGCTGGACCGAGAATCCGATCGAAGTCAGCCCGATCCCTTCCAGTGCATCAGCCAGACCTCTCCAGTCTCTTTCACGGTATTTTCTGACGATAAGACATAATAATATTTCTTTAGTTGTAAATCCATGTCTTATCATGATATGTCTCAGAATGCCGGTCCCTTTTTCTTCATCATAGGCAGGAATCTTTCGTTCATTGACAAAGTTCAGCACTGCCTCCAGGATCTTCGCATTGACCGCCGGTTCGAGAAGACAGTCGTCCTGTTCGATCAGATGATGTGTCCTCCCTGCATAGAAACCGGCCGTGACACGTCCATGATCAGACGCCACAGGATACTGAGCTTTATTGCGGAAACGCCAGGGCGCATCCATTCCTCTGATTGGTTCAAGGACCCGATCAACTATCTCAGGATCAAATCCTCCGATCCTGATCAGCTTCTCCCGCACAGTCCTCTGCTTGAATTCAAGCTGTTTTTCATACGACAGCTCCTGAAGCTGACAACCGCCGCACTGTCTGGCGACCGGACATTTCGGAATGACGCGGTCCGGCGAAGGATCGGTGATCTCGATTGCTTTCGCGTATGCGAATTTTGGGCGCACCTTTGTGATTACCGCACGGACTGTATCTCCCGGCAGCGCATTTTTCACAAAAAGAGGGAATCCGTCGACTTTGCCGATTCCCTCTCCGTGTATGCCGATATCATCGATCGTAACGTTTATGACATCATTCTTGTTCATTTTGTCGTCTTTCGCATATTGGTTTCGAATAAACGATTGTATCCCAGCCATCCTTCGCCGCTGTTCTTGAAGATTTCTTTTGCAGTCTCAAGCTTTGCGTCAGTCAGATCGGCGAAATTAAGTGCAAGCGCTTCGGCGAGCGCCGGTTTCTTCGGCGAGCCGAATTCAAGTTCCCCGTGGTGGGCAACGATGCAGTGTTTGAGTTCATTGGCCTTGACGACCGGAAAATCCGGGATGTCCCTGATCGCCTCGTCGATCATTTCGACACCGATGACGATATGTCCGAGAAGCTGGCCTGCGTCGGTATAGTCGTTGTCCGGCATCGGAGCCAGCTCCCTGATCTTGCCGATATCGTGAAGCAGCGCCGATGTGATCAGCAGATCGCGGTTCAGCCACGGGTAGGCTTTCAGATAGAATCCGCACAGTCTGGTCACTCCGAGCGTATGCTCAAGCAGACCGCCGGCAAAACCGTGGTGGATCGTCTTAGCGGCCGAATGCGCTTTGAACTGCTCGGCAAATGTAACGTCTTCGACAAAGAAATGGTCGAGCAGCTTTTTGTAAAATTCATTCCCGACAGTCCCCGCGTATTTCATCAGTTCGGCGTACATATTCTCGACATTTCCGTCGGTCGACGGCAGATACTCGGCCGGATCATACTCGCACGCGTCAGCGATGCGGATCTGCGAGACGCGGATCTGCAGAGCATTCATATAAGTCGTCACGGTTCCGGTCACTTCGATGAAATCCTTCGAGTCAAAATCGGCAATGCCTTCTGACTCAGTATCCCAGACTTTCGCATCGATCGTTCCTGTATTGTCCTGAAGCACGACCGTATAATAATCCTTGCCGTTTTTGGCCGTCCCGGTCTTCTTTTCCTTGCAGAAAAAGATATCTTTGATCCGCTGACCGTCTTTGAGTTCACTGATTTTGATCATAATTGTGTCCTTTCAAATCCCTCTTAAAGTATACCGTTGCTCAAGGGGATTTGCAACAAACGAGGGCTGCCGCTGATGCGGCAGCCCTGTTGCTCTTTAAAGTTTTCACCGTTTTCCTTTGACTGCGCCGGACAGGCCTCATTTCACACAGTACAGCGCAATTCCCTCCTTCTTCCAGCCGTAGTTTACGAGCGTATCATACTCTTTCTTTGACTTGGTCAGGTGATGCGAGCCGACTGTAAACGACTTGTTGTACAAACGGTAGATCGGCACATCTCCTCCCGAGTAAAAGACCGGTTTCTGATTGTTGTCGTACTTCCATCCGTACTTGGACGTCAGGACCTTCGCCTCGTTTGCGCTGGACGTATAGTGGTGATCCTTGGTCTTCGGGTTGTACAGCCGCAGAACGCCTGTTCCGGCCGACGGGGCATTCCACGCATTACCTTCCTGTTTCCATCCGTAGCCCGGAAGTGTTGTGTACTCTTTCTTGGCTGACGTCCAGAGATGCTCCTTGGTCTTTGGATTGTACAGTCGGTAAATCGTGACTGTCGCAATTTCCCTGATCTCAAACGTTGCTGTAGCAGTTCCCGTATACTGTCCTGTCCCCTCAATCTTGACCGTGTACGTTCCGACATCCTTCGGTGATACTTCATCACCGTTGCTGTCAATGATCGTCATCGTATAGTCAGTGCCCAGGGTCAGTGTCTTGCCATCGACCGTCACGACAGTCGGTGCCTGCTCTTGTTTATTGTATGTAAATACTGTTTCCGACAGAACAACCTCGGCATCCTGCAGATCGTTCAACGTGTAGATCACGACGTTTTCATCGGGCATCGTCAGCTGATACGACGTGCCGGAACCAGTGAGTGTTCCCGCGGTTGCAAAGTATTTTTTCTTTTGCGCGGACAGATCAGGCAGATCGAGAGAAACATAAGAGTCTTTTCCGGAATAGACGACCCCTTTGTATTCAAACGCATTATTCTGATTGCCTCTTTTGTAGAGCGTGATTCCGCTGACATTATATTTGAAAGTGTCTCCGAA
>CACYEU010000068.1 GCA_902773445.1 uncultured Lachnospiraceae bacterium
ATCGGCACTGCCGACAGCACGCACAGGACGATCCCGGTGACAAGCATCGTTGAAAAACTGTTCTTATACTGTTCCCAGCGTTCCCTGGCCATGCCGTCAACACCGTATGTCGTCTCGATCAGTTCCTTTTCAAGATACTCGTACTGTGATCCTCTGATCCATGAGATCACAAAAAGCGCGACTGCTCCTGCAATAAGAAGGAACATCACGATCAAACCGATCGCGGCCGTTCGATCCTCATTGAACGAGATCCTTCCTTCCTCGACCGAAACCGAGAGAAGGATCAGAATCACCGGGGACAGGATACACATCATCACACCTGCCGCGATCCGCTTTGCCGCAGACAGGTTATACTGAAGAAATGAATTCGCCTCTTCCATCGATACAGTGCGCACATCGGGGGTGTCAACTGACAACTCGCGCTCAGCGGGCATATCGAGTTCATCTTTGAGAAGAAAATCGGTGCTCACGCCGAAGACCTCAGACATCCTGATGATCCGGTTCATGTCGGGAATCGACTGCGCGCCCTCCCACTTGGAGACTGACTGCCGGCTGACATCAAGCATCTCGGCGAGCTCCTCCTGTGACCAACCGTTCTTTTTTCTGAGTTCGATGATTTTATCTGCAAGTATCATGGTGGTTCTCCTTCCATTCGTCTGTATGCCTCCACGGAGCTTCTCCGTGTTCTCCTGTTTCTGAGAAAAGCATAGTCTGACGGATGGTGGCAGGCTATCAATTCTGCTTTGAAAATGCGCAACCGACGGTTGCAAATGGCTTAAATCTCACGTTTTGCCTGCGCACGCTTGTTTGTATCGATCGTCTTCCCAAACACGAAGAACCGGTCGTACAGAAATTCAAGAATAAAGTTGCAGGCCATGTTCAGGATCGTCACAAGGAGTCCCGGCCAGCCGACTGTCTCGGTCAGATAGTTGCCCCCGATCGTTGAAAGCGGTGTGAACACAGCATAAAACGCGGCGACCTTCATCATCGCGATCGGTACATTGTTCGCAGATTGAAATGTAAACTGCCTGTTGAGAGTAAAGTTCCAGAGCACCGATGCGACCAGCGCGATCAGGTAGCAGGGCCAGTAAGGCCATTTTGTCAGATAATAAAGCAGTGAAAACAAAATCAGTTCGATTGCTCCGGCCGAAATCGAAAACAATGTAAATTTGATGACTCTGGCCACTTCTTTTTTCTTTTCGGATGTCACTTGTCTTAAGTCCCCTTTCATCAATGGTGTTCTGCCTGTCAGGCGCAGTTGATCATCTTAAAGCATTTTTTGTTCGCATCGTGCAGTTTTTTGAAGACCTGATAATTCTTCTCATAGAGTTTTCCGTTTTCCGGATCCGGCGTAAATGTCTTTTCGGCCGGAATGAACGACTCGATCTCTTCGATCGTCTCCATAACGCCGAGACCGACGCCGGTGATCGCGGCCGCTCCCATCGAACCGACATTCTGCGGACTTGCGACGACTTCGATCGTCCTGCCCGTGATATCGGCGAGCATCTGCGCGGTCACATCCGACAGCGCGCCGCCGCCGCAGAAACGGATCGGGTCGGAGGTTTTGATCTTCCTGTCCTGACACTCGAGCATCCACCTAAGATGATAACACACTCCTTCGAGGACTGCGCGGATCATTTCGGTTTTTCCTGTCTCAAGTTTGAGATTGAAGAACATGCCTCCCGCGTTCGGATCTTCAAACGGACAGCGGTTTCCGTGCAGCCACGGCGTAAAGATCACGCCGCCCGCACCCGGCGGAACGGTATCGACAACGTCAGAAAGATAATCGTAGAGGCTCGTATAGACCTTCTCACGGTTCCCGGCTTCCTCGCAGACATCGTGCTTGTCGAGATAGATGCCGATCTCGTCAAGTGCCAGGTGATCCTTGACCCACTCGAGGGATTTGCCGGCGGTCTCCATCTCGGCGAAGTAATTGAATTTCCCACGCTGAGCGCCGACGATCGCCGCGATCATATTGGTCGCATCGACGATCTGCCTGTCGACGATCGTGCTGAC
This sequence comes from uncultured Lachnospiraceae bacterium, assembly GCA_902773445.1. GTDB lineage: Bacteria > Bacillota > Clostridia > Lachnospirales > Lachnospiraceae > RUG842. Next base: position 2,017 of record CACYEU010000068.1, read on the forward strand.
CCAGCCTGAAGTTCCAGAGTAGATATGCGTCTGACCGGTCCTGACACAGCCGCTGCCGATCCCGATCAGCGTCGCGTCTCCGCCGCCTCCGAAGACCGGTGTCCCTTCGCAAAGCCCGAGCTCCGAAGCCGCGTTTGCAGTCAGTTTGCCGGCCTCATCGGTCGACTTGATGATTTCAGGCAGCAGATCCATGTTGATTCCGAACATCTGACACATCTTTTTGCTCCAGCCCTCACGGCCTTTGCGCGTGTCGTAGAGAAATGTCGACCACGCCGAGTCTTCCGTCATCACATACTTGCCGGTACAGCGGGAGATCAGATACTCCTTGACGTCAAGCCAGTGGCAGGCGCGCGCAAAATTCTCCGGTTCATGGGCCTCGATCCATTTGCATTTCCAGATCGGATCCTTGACCGAACTTGAGACCGCGCCGGTGATGATCAGCGACGGGATCAGTTTAAATATATTGGCTCCCGCCACTTTGATGCCGTTCGCGATGCCTTTTGCGATCTCCTCTTCTGCCCGCTGATCCATATAGCTCATCGGCCGGTGGACCGGTATGCCGTCGCGGTCGACCAGCACCAATCCCTGCATCTGCGAGCAGAATGAAATGCCGGCGATCTGTTCAGGCGTGACTGCTGCCCGCGCAAACAATTCACGCGTTGTTCTGCACATCGCCTCCCACCACTCATCGGCATCCTGTTCGGCTCCGCCGTTATCGAGAATATACAGTTTGTATCCGCAGCTTGCCGAATCGATCATTTTGATCGTCTGATCGATCTCAAACAAGCAGGTCTTCACTCCGGTCGTTCCGATATCATAAGATAAAACATACGTACTCATGGTCTTTTCCCTGTCAAGGCGCCTTTGGCGAACAGCATCATCTGGCGGACGATCTGCTCATCATCAGTATTACCGCAGTACAGCGCCATCCTCTCTCTGTAATAATCACATCCGTAAGAAAAATGAAGCATCATCAGAAGGTTGTCAAAGAACATCGCGCAGATTCCCGGGTCAAGGTCGCCCCTGATCTGTCCGTCCTGCTGAGCCTGTTTTAAAACCCGCGTGTATGTCGACGCCGTCAGCGCTTCGATCGCCTGCGCATAGCGCCGCGCCCCGTCCCGTGTATGCGTGATCGCATGATACATCTGGATATACGGTGCATGCTCTTTTGAGAACGTTATGCAGGCCCGGATCAGTTTTTCAAATGTCCCCTCGAGTGTCGTCTCTCCGGAAACCGCGTCATTCATGACCTCGCTCAGCAGTTCGATCGAGTGCTCCAGACAGTGATCAAACAGTTCTTCTTTGTTTTGATAATACTTGTAAATGACACCGACCGAAACGCCTGACCGCCTCGCGATCTCGCTGACTGCCGCCCGCTCCGGACCGTTCTTTCCGAATTCTTCGATCGCGCGCTCGAGGATCTGATCCTGTTGTTCCTGTGTCAGCTTTTTCAGCACGTTTCTTCTCCCTGATCTTTTAACTTCGAATACTTCTGCGTATAGACAATATGCTCGATCTTACCGCCGGTTTTCGGAACGCCTTTTGCTTTCCAGGAGTCGGGGATATCGTCACTTCCGGCTTTTACTTTTTGCGCCAGCAGCGCCGCCATACATCCCTTCTCAAGAAGGATCGCCACCGCTTCGGCATCCTCTTCTGTCCCGCCGGCGCAGATCGCGCCTTTGCCCCTGATCAGCACAGCTCCGCATGCGCCCAAGCCAAGCGCCTTCGCAATTGCCTGTTCTGAGGCATCCTCCGGCAGACAGCGGATCACTGTCCCTGCGATCTGCGCAAGATCATCGACATAGGCTTTGATATCCCTGCCGTATGAGGCTGCTCTGACGATGCAGGGCGTCGAAGTTTCGATCAGGAAATGAGTTTTCCCGTTCTCAAAGGCACGATAATGCTCATCATACTCCTCGTGGATCTCACGGCGCAGAACGCGGTCGAATACACGATTCTGATCTTCCGATCCGATCTGATCCTGAAGACCGTCACTTCCGATGAGCTGCTCATATTTCATCCGGCAGATCTCCTCCAGTGTCCGCGCGATCGCAAACGCGTCCTCATAATCCGCACCCATACAGACCGTCCCGTGGTTGCGCAGCAGCACGCTTTTTGCCTGCGGGTATTTTCTGATCGACGTAATGACATGACTCTCCAGCGCCTTTGTCGATGAGAGCGCATAGCGCGCGGTCGGAATGAACGGTCCGAGCACTTTCTTTGCTTCCGGCTTCACGTTTTTCAGGCGGAACTGCCGTCCGAGGATCGAGATCGCCGTCGCATAGTCCTGATGCGTATGGATCACAAAATTGACCCCGGGACGCTGACGGTACACTGCCGCGTGCACGCCTTTCTCGCTCGACGGTTTGATCGTCTCAGCGCCTTTCGGGACCTTGCCGTCGGCGATATTTACCAGAACAATGTCCTCGGGTTTCAGACTGTCATAGGCTCTGCCGCTCGGTGTGACAAGAAACTGTGTCGCTGAGATCCGCGCGCTGATATTGCCCCAGGTACGGGCGATCAGGCCGGCGTCCAGCAATTCCTTTCCCGCGCGGATAATTTGTTCTTTTGCCTGTTCGATTGAATAGGTCATATGATACCTCCTGCTCACCGCTTGCTTTACTTGCCGAGCTTTCCGCATTTGTCAAATACTCTGTCAAAACGGCTGATGACATCGTCGATCTCCGCTTCGTTATACGCCGCGCTTGTGTAAAGTCTGGATCCGGCGAGTGTGATGATGCCTTCTGCCATATAGGCTGCTCCCATATGCTCCATCTCTTTCTGACGGATGCTTGTCTCCTTCAGGATCTTCGGGACTTCCCAGAGTTTCTTCCAGTTGATCGCGAAATGCATCGTACCGACACTGTCGAGATGGCAGATCGATCCCTGGTTAAATGCGATGAACGGCAGATTATGACGTCTGATCGACTCCTGCAGTCCCTTCGTCAGCCGGTCACCCATACGTCCGGCCTTCTCGCAGGCATTCTGTTTCTGGATCTCGGAGATCATATAGTAACCCGCGCAGGTCGACAGCGGGGATGCTGACATGGTTCCTCCGCAGAGGGCTTTGTGCATTTTCTTGCCCTGATTGTCGAGACCGGCGCCGAGATAGGCCATGCAGTCTTTGTGTCCGCCGACTGCGCCGGCGCCCGGATATCCTCCCGCGATGACTTTTCCGAAGACCGTCAGATCCGGGTCGATACCGAAGAATCCCTGTGCGCCGTCAAGTCCGATCCTGAATCCGGTCACGACCTCGTCGCAAACCAGCAGTGCTCCGTACTTGTGGGCAAGCCGCTCGACGCCTTGTACAAACTCTTTCGTCACCGGCCGGGTTCCTGATTCCGGTCCCATCGGCTCCAGGAAAACTGCCGCGGTCCCGCCGTCAAGCTTATGCCTGTGCAGCTTACGCTCGAGATCTTCAAGATCGCCCGGGAAGAATTCGTCAGTGTGTTTGAAGATAAATCCCGGTACGCCGTGTGAGAGCATGCCTTTTGTCCCGGGAACGCGGATCCCGTAAGCCAGCTGATCGGACCAGCCGTGGTAAGCGCCGCCCATTTTCAGAATATTCTTATGTCCGGTCTTTAGACGCGCGATCCGTACCGCGCACATCGCAGCTTCTGTGCCCGATCCGAGAAAACGGATCATTTCGACCGACGGTACAAGACTGGAGATCTTCGTCGCCAGTTTGTATTCGAATTCATGGAACAGACCGGTCGAAGGTCCGCAGGTGTTCAGCAGATCGATCACCGCTTCACGCACTTCCGGCGGATTGCTTCCAAGGACAGTCGGGCCGCCTGCCTGCAGCAGATCATAGTATTCATTGCCGTCGACATCGTACATCCGGTTGCCTTCGGCTTTTGCGATCGCGATCGGAAACGGATAGTTGAAAGCCAGATTGTGCTCGACACCGCCGGGGATCACTGTCTTTGCGTTGTCGGTCATTGCTTTCGAACCAAGGCATTTTTTGTTGAAATAATTCTCAAGATAGTCATTTAACGCGTCTTCTTTGATCGAATAGACCGGCTTGCGGATCAGTGAGTCAAGTCTCTTGATGACCGCATCCGCGTCCAGATACTGATCGGCGTCAATTGCGTAACCGTTGTATGCCATTAATATGCCTCCTTTATAATAAACTGCCGAAGAATGTTAACATCAATTCTTGTGAATCATCATTCACGAGAATATCGTACTCTATCCGCAGACAAAAATCAACCCCGTTTTTACAAGAATAAAAATAGATGATAATCGCATTTTTATTAGGGTTATGATATACTTGATTTTGTATAGCATATTAATTGCACAAAAAGGAGAAAAATTATGAAAAAGATTATTTCTGTTTTTGCAATGTTAGCTCTCGTAGTCAGCATGCTCGCGTTGACCGGCTGCGGCGGCAGCGGATCTGACGAAGGCAAATCCGATGATGCTTCTAAAAAGTATATTATCGCGACTGACACAGTCTTTGCTCCGTTTGAATTCACTGATGAAGACGGCAATTTCGTTGGTATCGACGTCGATATCCTCGCTGCAGTTGCCGAAGATCAGGGGTTTGAGTATGAGCTCCAGTCGCTCGGTTTTGACGCTGCTCTCGCGGCTGTCGAGTCAGGTCAGGCTGACGGTATGATCGCCGGTATGAGTATTACCGACGAGCGCAAAGAGATCTATGATTTCTCAGACGAATATTATGACAGTACCGTCTGTGCCGCTGTCAAGGCTGACGCGGATTACGCGTCTCTCGACGACATCAAGGGACAGTCAGTCGTTGTCAAGACCGGTACACAGTCTGCTGCATGGGCTGAGGAGATCGCTAAGGATTATGAGCTGAAGCTTGTCTACAAAGATGACAGCGCGATGATGTATCAGGAAGTTCTTTCCGGCAACGCAGCCGCCTGCTTCGAAGACTTCCCGGTCATGGCTTACGGCGTATCGCAGGACAACGGTCTTAAGCTTCTCGTTGAGAACAAAGACAGCTACGCAACACCGTACGGCTTCGCAGTCAAGAAAGGCGAGAATGCTGAGCTTCTTGAAAAGTTCAACGCAGGCCTTAAGAACATCAAAGACAACGGCAAGTATCAGGAGATCCTTGACACTTATACAAGCGCTGAGTAATTCAGATACTGCGGTCCGAATTTAGGAGAGTTATATGAATCTGCTTGGAGTACTGCAAGACGCCTATCCGACGCTGTTAAAGGGATTATTCACGACCGTTGAGGTAACCGTGATTTCTCTGCTGATCGCAGCGGTATTGGGCATTATCACCTGTCTGTTCAGAATCAGCCGCATTCCGCCGCTTCGGTGGATCGCACGGTTCTATATCTGGCTGATCAGAGGAACACCTATGCTCGTGCAGGCCATGTATATCTATCTGGCTCTGCCGCAGCTGCTGCAGATGATCACCGGATCAAATGTAAAGATCAGCATTTTTGCCGCCAGTATCGCGACGCTGTCGCTGAATGCGGGCGCCTATATGTCTGAGATCTTCCGCGGCGCGATCGAGGCAGTTCCGAAGGGACAGACCGAAGCTGCCCGCTCGCTCGGGCTTTCCTACGGCCAGACGATGCGGAAAGTAGTCCTGCCGCAGGCAGTCAAGATCTGTCTGCCTTCTCTGGTCAATCAGTGTATCATCACACTCAAGGACTCGACGATCCTGTATGCGATCGGTCTTGCGGAGATCATGTATTACGGCAAAGTATATGTCGGAAGAACCTTTGCGGTTTTCGGAACATATACATGGATCGCTGTTTTCTTCCTGGTCGTGATCTCAATATTGTCATTCATCTCGAGGAAGATCGAAAACAGACTGAAGAAATAAGGAGTATCATATGTCAGTGACTGGCACGGAACCGAAAATCATTGTCAAAGACCTGCGCAAGAATTTTGAGATGGAGGTCCTCAAAGGCATCAACGCGGAAATCGACAAAGGTGAAGTCGTCTGCGTGATCGGACCTTCCGGCTCAGGTAAAAGCACATTCCTGCGCTGCCTCAACGCGCTTGAGGAAGCGTCAGGCGGTCAGATCTTTGTCGACGGTGAAGAGATCACGGCTAAGAAAGCGGATGTCAACCGGATCCGCCGGCATATCGGTATGGTCTTCCAATCATTTAATCTGTTTCCGAATATGACGGTGAAGCAGAATATCGCGATGGCGCCGTCCCTGCTCAAAATCAAATCCAAAGAGGAGGCTGACGCCCGCGCAATGGAACTGCTGGAACGCGTCAATCTGAGCGAGAAGGCCGATGCAAAACCGGCCGATCTTTCAGGCGGTCAGCAGCAGCGTGTCGCGATTGCCCGCGCTCTGGCTATGGATCCCGATATCATGCTGTTCGATGAGCCGACCTCGGCTCTCGATCCTGAGATGGTCGGCGAAGTACTCCAAGTCATGAAAGAGCTCGCAGAGGCAGGCATGACGATGGTCGTCGTCACACATGAGATGGGATTTGCCCGTGATGTAGCCGACCGTATCTTCTTCGTCGATGAAGGGATCATCATGGAGGAGGGAACACCTGAAGAAGTGTTTGACCACCCGCAGAATCCGCGTACACAAAGCTTCTTAAGCAAAGTACTCTGAGCCAATCAGAACTTAAAGAAACGGCACACACCGCAAAGGTGCGTGCCGTTTTTGATGTATTGTTTTATCGGAATTCGCTGATCACTCAGCTGCGGCGCGCATCGTCTCAATAACTTCACGGAATTTCGCGCGTCCCCAGATCACCGGTACCGGGTAGAGCGGATTTGCCTCTTTCATCGCCCATGTGATGATCTGATCGATATCCTCGTCCTTGATCATATCCAGGCCAACCGGAATACCCATGTCAGCTTTCATCTTCTCGATCCACGCGATGAATGCATTGGCCTTCTCTTCATCTGTTCCTCCTTCAATACCGCAGACGTCGGCCAGATCGGCGAGACGTCCGTATACTGCAGGACCGAACGCGCGCATGACATGGGGCAGGATGATCGACATCGCCAGCCCGTGCGGTACGCCGTAGAGACCGCCGAGTGTATGTCCGATCGCGTGGACATAGCCGACACAGCCGCGGGTGAACGAACGGCCTGCGGCGAACGCGGCCTTCTGCATATTTTCGCGAGCTGATTTGTCAGTGCCGTCCTGATAGACTTTGTACAGATTGTTGTAGATCAGCCGTACCGCTTTTTTTGCCAGACGGTTCTCAAGTTTCGTGCAATACGTATGGTTCGTATAGGACTCAACGGCGTGGCAGAGCGCGTCAAGACCGGTCGTCGCAGTGATAAACGGCGGCAGCCCGACAGTCAGATCGGGATCGAGCACCGCGTACCTCGGAATGATGACAGGATCATTGATCGATGCCTTATGATGTGTCTCAGAATCCGTGATCACAGCGGCAACCGTCGTCTCGGAACCGGTACCGGCCGTCGTCGGAATCGCAAAGAACGGCGGTATCCTTTTGTGAACTTTGAGAAGTCCCTGGAGTTGTCTGACGCTCTTCTTCGGATGTACAGCCTTCGCAGCGATGCCTTTGGCGCAGTCCATCGGAGATCCGCCGCCCATTGCGATCAGCGCCTGACAGTCATTCTCATGATAGAGTTTATAACCTTCTTCGACATTGTCGCTGGTCGGGTTCGGCTCGACGCCCGAATAGACAGTATATCCGATTCCTTCCTCGTCAAATTTCTTCAGCAGATTATCCGGAATACCGAGTTTCATCAATCCGCCGTCTGTCACGAACAGAATGTGACCGATATTCATCCGCTTTAAAATCGAGGGAAGCCGGTCAAGACTTCCGGCACCAGATATGAATTTCGGAGTCCTGTATCCGAGAAAATAATTGCCTACCTTCATTCCTGCCTGAAATGTTCTGCAATACGCGACATAAGCTTTATTTGCCATGTCATCCTCCTCTCCTGTTTCGTCAAATGTGACTTGTTCTCCATTCGGCGCGAATAAGGCAACCGCTCCTGCCGGACAGACGCGTTCGCAGATACCGCAGCCGATACAATTCTTTTCATCTGTACAATACGCGACTTCACTATCGATTCCGCCGCCGTCATACTTCGTCAGTTCGAGGCAGTCTTTTGGACAATTCTCGATACAGACCGAGCAGCCGACACAGAGTTCATTGTCGAAAGCCGGTTTCGGCCATTCGTCTTTTTTTACCCGGGCAGCTTTCGTTCCTGACGGCGTCAGTATCGCCTCTTTCGGGCAGACCCTGCCGCAGAGACCGCAGTTGATGCATTTGTCGGGATCGATCACATGCTGCTTTTTTGCCTCGCCCTCAATCGCATGGGCCGGACACTGCCTTGCACAGGCTGTACAGCCGATACAGGCTTTTGTAATTCTGAAATGTTCCATAATCATTTCCTCCGAAATTATTATGTTTCTATCTGGCAGTCTTGTCTACCCGCCGCAGACCGGCGACATCAGCATCACTTCGTCGCCGTCCTTCAATCCGGCAGATTTGGTCTTCTGCTTTCCGTTGACAAGCACGATACAACCGTCAATGTCTTTTGCCGTGATCTTGGTCTTTGGGTTGAGTTTTTTCGCCTCACGCATCAGAACCGGATAAAGGTCTTTGACATGCTCTGCGGAATCGACTGTCAATTCTTTGATGCCGGTATCAAGTCTGAACAGACCGAACAGTTTGATCTTGATCATGTTTTCCTCCTACTCGATGATCTGAAGCTTCTTCAGCGTATGCTTTGTCGGGATCCCTTTTGAATTCCACCCGCGGGCATGGTAATATGTCTTCTTCATCTTCTCGAGCGGAACTTTGGTTGTCGGATCATCCGGATCCTGAGGGATCTCTGTCAGGCGTTTCGGCAGAGAATCATCTTTTGCGCTCATGCCGAACCTTGCGCTGATATAGCGGTTGAGCGTATACCCTCTCTCACCGCAGCGCTTGTATTTTCCGAATGTCATCGGAATACCGGTTGCGATCTCAAAGAATTTGCTCTGCTGGAAGACCGGCAGATTCAGATGCAGTGTCAGCGGGAACTTGTTCATAAAGCGCAGAACGAACCCAATATGCGGGATCGCGGCATTGGCAATTCTCGTGATGAGACCGTTCGGCCTTGTGATCAGGAATCCGGGGAAGAATCCGTATGATGTAAAGACACATTGTCCGCTGGCGCCGATCATCTCCATCAGATCCTGGAAAACCATTGTGAAATCGGCCTTCGCTTTCGGAGTCTGCGGATCGGTGAATAGTCCCAGTCCCTCGACGATGACGAGATAACCGCCGTTCAAATGACAGCCGCCGCGGTTTGAGACAGCATAGCCGAGCCCCATACCGACCGCGCGCCGCGGTTCGTAGGCTGCCAGCTCAAGACCTTTCGACTGGATCGCGAACTCTTTTCCGCCGTATTTCTCA
>CACYEU010000069.1 GCA_902773445.1 uncultured Lachnospiraceae bacterium
ATTATTACTTATTGGGTTGAACCGCCGTATGCCGAACGGCACGTACGGTGGTGTGAGAGGGGCTACTGGATAGCCCCTACTCGATTTGGATTCATAACTCATTTCACAGCTTTGCGGAATGCACCGGCCACTGTCTTGTTCATCTGATATGCTGACGTCTGCCTGCGGCTCGCTGGCGATCAAGCCGGTTTCTTTCAGCCAACAGATTTCGTCGCGGATCGTCTCACGATAGCTTCTGGTATGATAACCAAGTTCTCTGCATGCCTTGCTGCTGTCGAAGTCATTGTTTCTGGCAAGGTTGTAGACCGAGAACGTAGTCATAAGGGGCCGCTCGCCCTTGCGCTTTGCTTTTCCTTCCATGATTCGGGCGAGGAAACGGGCAGTGCTCACCGGAAGGAAAGTCCGGATCTCCTTTACGCCGGCCTCTTCGGCAACCATGTCTGCAAAATCCCGGAACTCCACTGTATCGTTTGCCAGAATGTAGCATTCCCCGGACCGCCCTGCATCTGCAGCGCGGATGACTCCGTCCGCCAGATCCCGCACATCGCAGAGGTTGAAGCTGCCCTTGATCCCGGCAGTCATTTCGCCGTTAATGATCTGGATCAGCACGCCGGTGGTCTCTCCGACCGCCGGATCATTCGGACCCATGATGCCGCTGGGATGTACGACGCATGCGTCCAGACCGCGGCTGTGCACCGCATCCAGAACAAGCTGGGTGGCGATGGCTTTGCTTTCGGAATAGCAGCCGAGGACCTTCGTGCTGTCGAAGTAGCTGACTTCGCTGATCCTTTTGCCTTTGGGAAGTTCCGGTATCGCGCCGGTGGAGGAACAATAGACGAGCCTGCGGCACTCAGGGTGCTCCGCACAAAGGTCGACGATGTTCTGTGTTCCGCCCACATTCACATTCATTACAAGCGGATTGTAATCCGGATCCACCGTAACGATGCTGGCGATATGCAGACAGATCGTCTCTGTATCCTCAGGAACATCAAAGAATGGGTGCAGGCTGTCCTTGTCCGTCAGGTCTCCCTCATAGATCTCACATTCGTCGGGAACATACTGCACGGCCGGATCGTTCTTCAGCACGAAAGCGCGGACCTGTTCGCCGCGAGCGATCAGCTGGCGGGCGATGTTGCCGCCGAGAAATCCAGTTGCTCCTGTGAGTAAATAAATTGTATGCTTCATAACAAATATCCTCCTTTTGTGATTATGTAAGGAGGATACTGCATTTGTGTTTACGAGTTGTTTCAGAAATGTTTCTGTTTTGTTAATTTCGATTCAGTTTTGTTGGCTTCGTTTCAGACGGACAATGAAAGTGCTTCCTTCTCCCGGGGTGCTTTGTACTTCAATCTGCCCGCCGGCGATGTCGATGATCCGCTTCACCAGAGCCAGTCCCAGTCCGTTGCCCTGTCCGCTGCGGGATGTATCGCCCTGATAAAACTTATCAAATATGTGCTTTATGGTTTCCGGTGTTATGCCGCAGCCCGTATCGCTTACAGTCACGATAGCCTTTGCGTCGTCTGCCTTCAAAGATACGCTGACTGTCCCGCCGGGCCCGGTGAACTTGAAGGCGTTTGAGAGAAGATTGTTCCACACAATTGCAAGCAGTTCCCGGTCAGAGACGATACTGACCTCATCGTCGATGTCCGGAACGATTTCTATATTCTTTTCCTCCCAGACCGATTCAAAAGCAAGCAAACACTCCGCCAGCTGTCTGCTGAGATCGAATTCTTCGTTCTTTTTTCTGATCTGCTGATTCTCCAGCCTGCTGAGCCGCAGAATATCTGTGACCATTGTGTTGAGCTTGCCGGCCGCATTGGAAATTGCCCCTGCGTATTCTCTGCGCTCTTCGTCGGACAAATCCGGCGACTGCAGCAGACTGATGTAGTTCTGTATGACGGCGATGGGTGTTTTGATTTCATGAGAAACATTAGAGATAAAATCTGCCTTCAGCGTCTCGATGCTTCCAAGCTCTCCGATCATATCATTGAGATCGTTGATCATGATATCAAGATAGTCTTCCTTCCCCTTTTCGTGCAAAGGCTGAAGGCGGACAGTGAAGTCTCCCTGCGCCACTTCTTTTGTTGCTTCTGATATCATCTGCATCGGCGTTTCATACGCGACCTTCATCCTGCCTCGAATCAGCCAGGTCAGCAGAGCCGTCACACCGATCCAGTAGAATACCATGATGTGGGTCATGACGATGGGAGGCCAACCCAGTGCCTGCATGCCAAGAACCAGAGCCATATTGACCCCGGCTGTGATAAGCAGGATGACCAGCACGATCCAGAAAATGGACCTTGGGAACCTGCTCATGCGGGCTTTTATACCTGCCCTTCTCATCGTATCACCGCCTTATAGCCAAGCCCGTGTACGGTCTGGATCTCGAAGTCATCACACTCCGCCAGCTTGGCTCTGAGCTTTGCCATATACACATCCACCGTACGGGTTCCGGATGTCGTGTCCGCGTCCCAGAACTCGTCCATCAGCTGCTGGCGGGAAAATGTCTTCTTCGGATAGGACAGTAGTTTATAGAGAATGTTGAACTCCCGGACGGTCAGAGGAATCTCCTCGTCACCCAGTGTGGCCGTGCGCTCATCCAGATCCATATTGAAGTTTCCCACCTCCAGCTTATGACTGGCGGTAATGTTCGCTCTGCGGAGCAATGCTCCTACGCGGAGAAGCAGCTCGTCCAGATTGACGGGTTTTGTCATATAATCATCGATACCGATCCCGTAACTTTTCTGCATGGATGCAAAATCATCCTTTGCTGTCATGAACAAAATGGGGATCTCATTGTTGAGTTTTCTCACATTCGCTGCAAACTCATATCCATCGATATCCGGCATCATAATATCTGAAATGATCAGATCAAATACCGTTTCATACATAGCGTCATAAGCATCCTCCGCATTGAGGCATCCGGTTGTTTCAAACCCGTTCTGCCCGAGAAAAGAGCATACTGTTTTATTCAGATCTTTATCATCTTCTACAATGAGAATC
>CACYEU010000070.1 GCA_902773445.1 uncultured Lachnospiraceae bacterium
GATCACTGCTGACGGCATGACCCCAGTGCATCGGACCCCAGTATGTGTTGAACGGATGGTACTGGTAGAACAGATGATACTGCCCGTCATAGTACGACAGTCCATTCGGGTCATTGAGCCAGCCGATCCGCGGAGAGAAATGAAAAACCGGTCTCTCCTGATCGGTGACGCGTGACTCCTCAAGCGTTTCATAAGCTCTTGCTCTTTTCAGTTCTTCACTTATTGCTTTCATCATAGTCAGTTTATCACAAGAACCTCCGAATGTATCGCGGTTCTTTACAATCTCTACAAGAAAGGGGAGACCGCCGGGTCTCCCCTCTCTTAAATCATTTAAATCTGTTTACTCCTGATAGAGAAGGTTCAGTTCTGTATCTTTGTCAAACAGGTGAATCTTCTTCATGTCGAGTGCAAATGTCGCATCGGAGCCGGTCTTGAGCGGTGTGTCAGGCTCGACACGCGCGATCGTCTGTGCGCCGTTGACATCGAAATACAGGAAGACTTCTGCGCCGAGCTGCTCTTTGACGCCGATCGTTGACTTGATCTGGCTGTCTGCATTTGCCGCAAGGAAGTCGGGATCGTCCTTGATGTTCTCAGGGCGGATACCGAGGACGACTGTCTTGCCGTCATAGCCGCCGTCGATCAGGACGCTCTTCTTGTCATCCGGAACCTTGAGCGTATTCTCCCCGATGTGCAGGAATGCGTCGGAGCCTTTGACTTCGACAACTGCATCCATGAAGTTCATCTGCGGTGAGCCGATGAATCCGGCGACAAAGAGGTTGCACGGCTTGTTGTACAGATGATCCGGTGTGTTGATCTGCTGTACGATACCATCCTTCATGACAACGATTCTTGTTCCGAGTGTCATAGCCTCTGTCTGGTCATGGGTAACGTAAATGATCGTCGTGCCGAGCTTCTCATGAAGCTTTGAGATCTCGGTTCTCATCTGGACTCTGAGCTTCGCATCGAGGTTCGAAAGCGGCTCGTCCATCAGGAAGACCTTCGGGTTACGGACGATTGCACGTCCCATCGCGACACGCTGTCTCTGGCCGCCGGAGAGAGCCTTCGGCTTTCTGTCGAGGAACTTCTCGAGGTTAAGGATCTTCGCAGCCTCATCGACCTTCTTGTTGATCTCTTCCTGCGGTACCTTCCTCAACTTGAGCGCGAAGCCCATGTTATCCCTGACTGTCATATGCGGATAGAGAGCGTAGCTCTGGAAGACCATCGCGATGTCTCTGTCTTTGGGTTCCACATCATTCATCTTGACGCCGTCGATCAGGAACTCGCCTGAGGAGATATCCTCAAGACCTGCGATCATACGAAGTGTCGTCGACTTGCCGCAGCCTGAAGGACCGACAAAGATGATGAATTCTTTATCTTCGATTTCAAGATTGAAATCCGAGACGGCATGATATCCGTTCTCATATACCTTTTCGATATGCTTTAATGATAAGCTTGCCATATTTTTTCTCCTTCTATTCCAATATGGTTTTCACAAAACTATTGTTCTTCAAGTTTTACAAACACCGGTTCAATAAGCATTGAGCACAGATAGCCCGGCAGCGCGAATCCGAAGACGATAAATACCAGCGGTGCCAGACGGTGGAGATACACTAGCAGTGCGATCCACGCGATCCATATGAGCATCATGCATACGGTTCTCGGAAGATTGCCGATCGCCAGTTTGACTGCATTGATGATCGTGCCCTTGACTGTGTTCTCATATCTCGACTGTAGTGCGAACATGTACACAAACGTCACGAACAGGAACCCTGCTATCACCGTTATGATGATCATCAGCATTGTGATGAGCTTTGACTCGGAAGCGTGCAGCCACCACAGATCCGTTGCGGTGATCACCGCGGCAATGATTGCGATGAGCCCCTCCGGGATACCCTGTCTGAGGTTCTCCTTGTATGACTTGATGAACATCCTGGTCACGTAGGTCTCGTCTCCTTTAACCAAATGCAGAAGCACGTAATTCATTGCTGTCAGCGCAGCGCCTGCCGTGACGATCGGAATCGAACTGATCACAGTCATTATATTCAGAATCGCCAGATCGACGATCCGTGAGAGAAATCTCATTACCGGGTTGCTTAAATCGAAGAATCTATCCATGTTCTGTTCGTTTTGTGAATGTACTGTACTTTATCAGCCCTTAACAGCTCCTGACGTAACGCCTGCAACAATGTATTTCTGCAGGAACAGATACAGGATCAGGATCGGCAGCATTGCCAACAGAAGCGCGGCCATAACCAGACCGATGTCTGTTGAGTAGGTGCCGTAAAATGCCTGTGTAGCGATCGGAATCGTATAGAGCTCTTTGTCGGTCAGGACAAGACTCGGCAACAGGTAATCGTTCCAGAATGCCATCGCATCGATGATCGCTACGGTTGCTATTGTCGGCTTGAGCAGCGGGAAGACGATTTTCCAGAATGTCTGCCATCTGGAACATCCGTCGATCAATGCCGCTTCTTCAAGCTCCAGCGGTATATTGGAATGAATTGCTCCGTGGAACATAAACGTCGCCATCGAAACTGAGAATCCTGTGTGCAGCAGAATCAGCAGCCATCTGTGATTGAGGATACCGAACACGCCGCCGTATACCGAAACCAACGGTACCATCAGAACCTGGAACGGGATAACCATCGACGCAATCATCAGCGCGAACAGGATGGCGCAAGCCTTCCATTTACCGTTGCGGACGATTACGAACGATGCCATCGCCGATACAAGGATCGTCAGGATCGTTGCACATGTGGTGATGATCAGGGAGTTCTTAAATACATTTAAGAAATCCATCTTCCTCATGGCTTCAGGGAAGTTCTTGGTCGTGAAGCCATGCTCGCCGATCAGCGCCAGCGGATTGGCCGTGATATCAGCCTGATCCTTGAAGACGTTGATCAGCACCAGAATAAACGGCAGGATAAACAGGATGAATACAATGATCAGAAGGGTGATCATAATGGCGTGTTTTCTTTTTCTCGCTTTTGCAGCTTGTTCGTTTTTAGTCATTATGCTTCCACCTCCCCTTTCTTGCTCACATACACCTGGGTGATACCGATGATCGCGCAGATGATGAACAGGATCAGAGCTTCAGCCTGGCCTGTACCGTAATCTTTGTAGGTGAATGCTTTGTTGTAGACGTGCATGGCCGCCATGACCGAGCTGAAGAATGGTTCGCCCTTGGTCAATGAGAGGTTGACATCGTAGACAACGAAGCATCTTGTGATACTCAGGAAAATGCATGTCGTGAATGACGTCCTCATCAGCGGGATCGTGACGTTGCGCATCGCCTGTGACGGTGTGCAGCCGTCGATCATCGCCGCTTCCTTGAGGCTGTCGGAAACGCTCATGAAGCCGGCCACATAGATCAGCATCATATAGCCCGCATACTGCCATACCGAAACGAGGATCAGGCAGAACATTGCGCCTCCGGTCGTCGACAGCAGTGAAGGCGTCTCGCCTCCTGTGATCTTGTTGCCGATCGCGACAAACGCGCGGTTGAACACGAATTTCCATACATAGCCGAGGACGATACCGCCGATCAGGTTCGGAATGAAGAATCCCGCGCGGAAGAAGTTCTGGCCTCTGACGCCGCTTGTCACCATGTAGGCGAGCAGGAATGCGACGAGATTGACCAGGATAACCGCGAAGATCGAGTAGATGATCGTCCGGCCGACAGCTGCCCAGAAATATGCATCTTTAAATGCGGATACATAGTTGGCAACTCCGACGAACGGCTTTTCAGCGCTGACGCCGTCCCAGCTTGTAAATGTCAGATACAGACCGTAGATAAACGGAACGATGATCGTCATACAGAACAGGATCAGCGCAGGACCGGCAAATGTCAGGAATTGTCTTGACTTATATGCCATTGTATTTCTTTGCATATCTAATCCTCCTTTCTTACTGCTCGTGACTCTGCAGAGTCTTGGTGTGCCAGTAGGTCTCGACATCTTTCGCGAATCCTTCGCGGTCGCTGATGCCTGCGAGATACTTCTGGAACATCGCTCCGAGAATCGCGTAGTGATCATCCGGCATGTAGTTGTAGTTGGGAACCAGCTTACCTGCGTTGGTATACTCACTGACAGACGCGCCGAGCGGATCGCTGATCGGAAGATCGATGTTGGAGAACGCCGGCACCAGCGCGCAGTCGTTGACAAGGAATGACTGTCCGGCATCGTCATAGATGAGCCAGTTCAGGAAATCCTTCGCCTGCTGCTGCTGTTCTTCCGAAGTGTTCTTCGAGTTGTCGATGAAGAAGTACTTAGATCCGCCGCCGACCAGCATCTCATTCATGCCGTCGTTAAGATCCTGCGGAACCGGCATCATGCCCATGTTCTCGGTGTAGTCAAACTGGTTGATCTGCGACCAATCCCAGTTGCCGCCGAACATGAATGCGATCTCGCCTTCCGCGAGTTTCTTCTCGGAAACTTCACGTTCAGCTGAAATAGCGCTCGACTTCGAATAGCTGTTGTCTTTCAGGACATCAAAGGTATCCATCATCGCATTGAACTTCTCGTTCTTCATCAGCTTGACTTTGCC
>CACYEU010000071.1 GCA_902773445.1 uncultured Lachnospiraceae bacterium
GTGTTCAAGCCGGTTCAGCCGAGGCAGAATGTCCGCCAGATCGGAGAAGATATCTGTGCCGGTGAAATGATCCTCGGTTCATTTATGGAAATCACTCCGGCGGCTCTCGGCGCGCTGATCTCGGGCGGTATTACACAGATCCGTGTTCTGACGAAGCCGGTCATCGGATACATTCCGATCGGCGATCATGTCATTCCACCGGTTGCCGAGCCGTCTTACGGAGAAACTCCCGATTCCAATTCGTCGATCTTCTCGTCGACACTGACACAATGGCAGGCGATCCCGCGTATGTATCCGATCGTCCCGGATGACAAGGATGAGATACGCGCAGCGTTAAAAATCGCTCTGCGCGAATGTGATTTTGTTTTGCTCGGCTCAGGCGCTTCTGCCGGCCGCGGCAGCAATGCTGTCACAGTCATTTCCGAACTCGGTCAGGTCCTCTGTCACGGACTTGCGATCAAGCCGGGTAAACCGACGGTCCTCGGATTGCGGAAACACACACCGATCATCGGCATACCGGCAAACCCTGTCTCAAGCCTGATCATCCTCGAAGAGATCATCAGGCCCCTGATCGACGAGTGGTACCGTTTCGATCATCCGGCCAGAGAAACCTGTGAGGTCAAGCTGACCAAGCCGATCAAATCCAGCCCCCTCTGTGAGGAATATGTCCGCGTACGGATCGGCGAAGTGGACGGCAGACTGATCTCGTCTCCGCTCAATCGCGGAAGCGGTGTCGTCACATCGCTGATGAAAGCCGACGGTCTGATCCGCGTTCCCGAAGAGTGTGACGGCTACGAAGCCGGTGAGACTGTCACAGCCGATCTGCTGAAACCGATCGATCGTATGTCCAAAACGCTCGTCGCGACAGGGAGCCATGACACGCTGCTCGACGAACTCGCTGACATGCTTCACACGCAATATCCCGACCTATATATGATGTCATCTCATGTCGGGTCGATGGGCGGACTGATGGCAGTCAAAAGAGGTGAGACTCATATTGCCGGAACACATTTGTTTGATGAAAAGAACGGGTCTTACAACACTTCCTTTATCCGCAAGCGTTTTCCGAAGGGAAATGTCAAGCTGGTCGAATGCGTCTATCGTGTGCAGGGCCTGATGCTTCCGAAAGGAAATCCGAAAAAAATCCGTTCGATCGCTGATCTGGCGCAGAAAGGACTGCGCTATGTCAACCGTCAGAAAGGCTGCGGCACACGCATTCTGATCGACTACCTGATGAAGAAAGAGGGAATCGATACCGGTTCGATCTATGGTTATGACCATGAAGAAATGACTCACACTGCGGTTGCTGCTCAGATCGCAGGCGGCTCAGCCGACGCAGGACTCGGTGTGATGTCGGCTGCCAGACTCTACGGTCTCGACTTCGTGCCGGTCTGTACCGAACAGTATGATCTTTTGATCTCTGACGAAGCCTATGAACTGGATATGGTCCAAAAGCTTCTCCGGATCTTAAAGAGTGACGAGTTTGCAGCCCGGCTTGAGCGGCTCGGCGGCTACGAACTGCACCATCCGGGTGCGGTCCGCCGCGTATTTGACAATCAGGCTGCAAAAGAAGCCTGATCCGAATGGAGGTGCTTTAATGAAAGCACGTTATGAACGAAATTTCCCGGCTCTGTCGGAAGAAGAATTTGATATCCTGCGCAGCAAACATGTCAGTGTGATCGGCTGCGGAGGACTTGGCGGCTTTATCATTGAATATCTCGCGCGCATCGGTATCGGTGCAATGACACTGGTCGACGGTGATGTGTTTGAAGAAAGCAATCTGAACCGCCAGCTCTACTCAAGTCCGGATCTCCTCGGAGCGCCGAAAGCTCAGGCAGCCGCCGATCGCGTTCAGAGGATCAATCCCGATATAAGAATCTCATATCACAAAGTATTTCTCGACGATAGCAATGCCGTCGATCTGATCAGCGGCAGTGATATCGTCATCGATGCGCTTGATTCTCCTGAGGCGCGCATCACGCTTGCCAAAGCCTGCGGAAAATGTCAGATCCCGATGATCCACGGGGCGGTCAGCGGATGGAGCGGTCAGATTGCAGTCGTGATGCCCGGAAGTCACTTGATCGATAATCTCTATGCAGGCGCTCATAAAGATCCGGGAGAAGTCTCATCCGTTCTATCGTTTGTCCCTGCTCACGCAGCATCGCTCGAAGTCGCCGAGGCAGTCAAATACCTGTGCGGCAAGCCGACCGGCTTGACAGATCAGATCCTGTTCTTCGATCTGCTCGTACCGGAAATCCATCTGTTTGATACAGGAGATCTTTCATCATGAAGCAGACCGATGTCGTTGTGATCGGTGCGGGGATCCTCGGGTGCTTTGCAGCAAGAGCGCTGCGCCGTTATGATCTGCGCGTCGATGTCCTGGAGCGCTCGGAAGATGTCTGCGAAGGCATCACGCGCGCCAACACCGGCATCATCTACACACAAAACTCAACGATACCTGAAACAGTTAAAAACACAATGAGCATGCGCGCAAGCCGCCGTTTTGCGCAGTTGTGCGCAGATCTTGACGTTCCGTTCAACCGATGCGGATACCTCTATGTCAGTTACGGTCCGAACGGAGACGCATTCCTGTCCGAAAAACTGAATACTGCTCTGAGTCAGGGAGATGCCTCCCTGCAAATGATAAACGGTTCCGAAGCCCTGGACCTTGAACCGTCTTTGTCCCCTGAGATCACGCACGCTCTGCTCGACCCGAATGTCGGAACAGTCGATCCGTGGAGTCTGGGCATTGCCGCTTATGAGAACGCACGCGCAAACGGCGCCGTCTTTCATCTGAATGAAGAACTGATCTCGATGAGGAAGACATCCGACGGTTTTGAACTGGACACCAGCCGCGGAACCTACCGCTGCGGAGCGGTCTTAAACTGTGCCGGACTGCAGGCCGATGTCGTCCGGGAAATGATCCTGCCGCCGATGATCCGGATCCGCCCGCGCGCGGCCGACTACTATGTCCTTGACCCGCGCGTCTCGGGACTGATCTCGCACATCATTTCACAGGAGCGCGAAGACGGAAAAGGCGTCACGCTCGTTCCGACAGTCGACGGCAATATTCTGGCCGGCCCGACCAACCGGCGCACCGATCTTCGAACCGAATCATTCCCGACGGGAGAAGCGGGTCTTGCCAACCTGAGCGCCAAATGCACTGAGGTGATCCCGTCATTCCCGTTTGACGCTGTGATCCGCAATTTCGGCGCGATCCGGCCAAATACCTGCTACGGTCAAATGGTGAACGGCCGGTGGACTCCTGAAGACAAGAATATCCCTGGTTTCCCGATCCTCGAGGAAGAGGGCTTGTTCTCTCTGATCGGCATCAAGACCCCCGGAATCACGTGTTCTGAAGAACTCGGTATCTATATGGCGGACAAGATCAGTGAATATCTTGGCCGGTCTGAACGCAACCCCGGTTTTGATCCGGTACGCAAATCGATACCGCAGCCTGCGAAAATGCCAGAATCCGAACGCGCAGCTTTGATCAGCCGGAATCCGGATTTCGGAGAGATCGTCTGCCGCTGCCGGCAAATCACACGCGGTGAAGTCATTGAAGCGATCCGCCGCGGCGCAGTCAGCATCGAAGGCGTCCGGCGCAGGACCGGCGCAGGCATGGGGCGCTGTCAGGGCGGATACTGCCGCGAAAAGATCGAGAAACTGCTGACGGAATTCAAACAGGGCACTTCAACAAAGCTCAGTCAGGATGACATATCAGCAACTGTGCATACCGCCGCGGAGTCCGCAAAAGAGGCCGGTACAACTTACTCTAATCACTACGACTTCCTTGTCATCGGCGCAGGCGCAGCCGGTATGGCCTCCGCGCTGACGGCAAATAAGAGCGGA
>CACYEU010000072.1 GCA_902773445.1 uncultured Lachnospiraceae bacterium
ACAGCGCAAGATATCTTATCTCGCCGCTCATAGCCGGACTGCTGCTTGCCGTGAGCGATGTAAAGCTTTTGCTGATGATCGATATCAGTACATTTTTCCTGACGGTGATATGCACTGCAATAGTCAGAAGGACCATCACCGCAAAACAACCGGAGAGAACGGACAGCTTTTCGGAAAGTTTCCGTGAAGGATGGACTGCCATAACGGAAAAGCGGGGAGTGCTGATAATCATTATTGTATCGTCTGTAATGACCTGCTTCATGGGAGCGATGCAGATACTTGCGGAGCCGATGATACTCGACTTTCAGACGAGCAAGGTCCTCGGGATCACCGAGACTATATGCGCCTGTGGAATGCTTGTATCGAGCATGATCATCGGTGCGCGCGGGCTGAGAAGAAACTTCACGGGTACTCTGAGCTTATCGCTTGCCATTGCGGGCCTGGCAATGATCGGGTTTGGGCTGCGGGAGGACATGATGCTGATCGGATGTTTCGGATTCCTGTTCTTTTTCATGCTGCCTTTCGCAAACAACTGTCTGGATTATCTTGTAAGGATTAATATCGATGCAGGCAAGCAGGGCAGAGCATGGGGGATGATCAGCTTTCTATCACAGATCGGTTATGTAGTCGCGTATGGAACTGCGGGACTGCTGGCGGACAGTATTGCAAATGCAAGGAATACCGGCGTAGGGCGCGGAGCCGCCTGTGTGATCATGATCTCCGGGATGATGCTTGCAGCGGTCGCAATAGCTTTGTACCAATTCAGGGATGTAAGGGATCTTGAAAGGTGATATTGATGAACAGGCGATGGTAAAAATGAAAAGAGGCTGCATTTCCGGACGATACGTTGTTATGTTATAGTAATCGTAATAACAGGGAGTTTCTGAGAGGGCTTCTTGAAGCAATGTATGATGAGCTGCCGGTGCCAAAGAAAAAGAAATGACCAACAGGAAGCGGTAACGCTTTTCCGGTCTCCCGGCTGCAAAGGCTTGATTAGAGGAAAGGGCGCAAACAAATGATATACGTTGTAAGGCATGGAGAAACTGAATGGAATGCCATCAATAAGGTATTAGGGCGGACTGATATGCCTCTTAATGCCAAAGGCATGGAACAAGCGAAAGAAATCGCCCGCTCCCTGAAAGACATAAAGATAGAAGTCTTCCTTTGCTCACCATTGTGCAGAGCCAGGCAAACTGCCGATGCAATTTCAAACGAAATTGGTGTCGGGTATGAAATCGATGACAGGCTGATCGAACAGGACTTTGGCATGTTTGAAGGCGTTGACAGATTTGACGGTGAGTATCAGTCAGCAAAGAGAGAATACTTTGTCAGATATCCCGGCGGCGAATCCTTTTTTGACCTTGTGGCCAGAGTATATCCTCTTATAGAAGAACTGGGCGATACAAACACTCTTCTGGTGACTCATGGCGGTATCTGCAGAATAATCCGCAGCTATTTTGAAGATATGGGTAATGAAGAATTTGTACAATTTGCTCAGGGAAACTGTGAGGTAAGAATATATCCCTGATGGAACCGGCTATCTACTAAGCGTAGGTTGTTCCCTGCAGAATCACATATTACTCTAACACCGTAAGGAGGTATTAGTCATGAATCAATATGTGACAGGAACAATGATAAAGAGACTGCGTGAAAGCAAAAAGATGACACAACAGCAGCTGGCGGAGAAGATCTGTGTCAGTGATAAGGCAATATCCAAATGGGAGACCGGCAGGGGGTATCCTGACATATCACTCATTGAGCCGCTGGCGAAGGCTCTGGGAGTATCGGTAATTGAGCTGTTTTCCGGCGAGGGAGTGGTAAATACCAACAGATCGTTTAAGATGCAGCGAATGAAATTTCATGTATGCCCGATCTGCGGGAATCTGATCCAGAGCACAGGGGAAGCTGTAGTCAGCTGCTGCGGGATAGTATTGCCAGCGCTGGAGGCGGAGCACGAGGATGATGATCATCATCTCCACATTGAACAGGTCGAAGACGAATACTATGTGATGATCCCGCACGAAATGAGCAAGACCCATTACATTTCATTCATTCTGGCATTGAAGGATGATGGATGCGAGATCAAAAAGCTTTACCCGGAAGGCAGTGCAGAGGCGCGTTTCAGGATCGCCAGAACAAAAAGCATAATGTATTACTGCAACCAGCACGGATTGTTCAAAGCTAAATAGTGGGAGTGATACCTGATATGAAGATAAGAAAATCCATGGAATCGGATCTGGATCAGATCATGAAGATCTATGCTTATGCAAGGGACTTCATGGCAAAGACCGGTAATCCAAACCAGTGGGGACCGACAAACTGGCC
>CACYEU010000073.1 GCA_902773445.1 uncultured Lachnospiraceae bacterium
GCCGCGGGAACAGCATAGTGACCTTCCTGTGCCTTCTGAAACATGACTTTTGTATTGACAAGCATAGCAGTATCCTCCTTTATTCACCCATCACAACGACCCTGCATTTTCTGGGGCGTTCTCTGGTTCTGTCAAAATCTACAAAATAGATATATCCGGTCGTTCCGACTGCCAGTTTGCCGTCTTCAACTTCCAGTGTTGCGCTGTTGCCGAGCAGCGTGGCCTTCATGTGCGCGTCGCAGTTGAGCAGAGCGGTCTTGTCTCCTCCGGGCAGATAAGCCTCAGCATCCGGCCAGGAAGCGACATCCGCATAGTGCTCCGGTCCGGGATACATATACTGGCCGGCCGGCGGTACTTCAGTCTGATCGGGAATGATCTTGCAGAGAGCATCATTGAGATCGACCTGAAGGAATTCCGTGCCGTCTTCAGTCGTGTCATGTACATACTCTTCAAAGAAGACTGAACATGTCGTATGCGGTGAAATGATCGTGACGATACCGCTCTTGATTCCACTGTTGGCGATCGCTTCCTTTACCTGCGGAGTGATATTGATAAACGTCGGTGTTGTTCCGTGAGATTTCAGGTTGATCTGTTCTTTGTAAATATTCATCTTAGTTCTCCTGTCTTTCTTTATATGCCTTTACAATTGCTTCAGCCATTTCCTGCACGCGTACAGCAGGAGAGGGAGCGTTCAGGATCCCTGATGTGGCGCCGGTTCCGTCTGCTCCGAGCCGTACGACATTGTAACAATCGTCTGCGGTGACAACGCCGGAAGCGATCATGACAAGGACATCCGGATTGACCTTGTGCAAGGCAGCTACTGTTTCCGTGACATAGGAATCATCGGCGGTCTTGCCGGTTCCGATCAGGTCGGTGGGCTCGGCCAGAACAATATCAGCGTCCAGGCAGGCAACAGCAGCGGCTTCTTTTGTGCTGTCAGCGCACACGACGGTGATCATCTCCAGTTCTTTTGCGCGCTTGATGCAGGCGTTCAGTTCAGCAACCGTTTTCTGATTCTCAGCATGATTGAGGAAAACGGCATCAGCGCCGGCTTCTTTGAGAGACTCCGGAAGAACATGTCCCATACCGCGTCCCGGTGTCAGCGGGTCGAGAGACTGAGCGCACACAATGATGTGGGAGGTGTTCTCTTTGACCATGCGAATGTCCGCATACGGACATGTAAAGTAGATCTGGAGCCCTGTTTTTGCGGCTGTCTCATCAGTTGACTTAGCCAGCTCCAGACTCTTTGATCCGTAGAGGTAGGATTTAGGGTTAACGATTAAAAAGGGACGTTCTGCTTTGACCATAAGATTTCTCCTCTCTTGTGAGCGCAGGTTAAAACGTTTTTACAATATTAATAATACTGTTCATAAAGACATATGTCAAGAACAAATGACTAGTTAAAATTAAATTATATAATCTTATGCACAGAACATAATAATAAATAAACGGTAATTTACGGCAAATACCCACTATTTCTATACAATCTAAGCAATTTATTAAATCATATGTATAAATGCAGAAGTATCAAGACAAGCAAACGAACAAATGTCATCATGGAACTTCGGAGAGAGTGTATTTACTCATATGTTCTAAAAAAATGATTGTTAAACTCGGGCAGTTGTAATAAAATTTACATATATAAAAAACGCAATTCTGTAACACCAAAACCGCACCGGATGGAGACAAGTCTATGAAGCTCAGCCCGATATCAATCATGCTCCTGGTCGTGATCGTCCTGCTGATCGCGCAGTCTTTTGGCGGATATCTGCAGGTTCAGGATTATAGGAAAGCCATCCGGAGAATGCACAGTCTGGGCAATGTCGGCATGGGACAGAGACGCGGGAGATTCCTGAACGGTCATATCGCGATTATCGCCTGTGACAATGAGGGTGTTATCACAGGAGCCGAAGTGATGGATGGCATCGGCGTCTGGTCACGCTTCCATTCGGTTGATACTTTTCTCGGAGAAAAGCTCGTCGGCAACAGCATCTATACATTTCTTGACATGACGAAAGATTTTGATAAGAAGCGATTTAAAAGGTGGCGCGGATACATCCGGGCTTTTGAAGCGCTTGAAGTCAGGCTGACTGACCGTGAGCTGACCAGAGAGCAGGAAAAATATATGGCTGAGAAAGAAGCCAAAAAAAGGAAGAGAATGAAGTAAACCAAACAGTATGCAGCCTGGGATCCGGTCATGCAGGGCCCGTGAACGGAAACCGGAGTTTCATAGAAATTGTAACTGTGGAAACTATGTAAAAAAGGAGGGAACGAATGGCTTTAATTTCCAAAATCGCTGAAGGTTTCATGTCCCTGTTTACTGCGGGCGGCGATACCTTCAAAGGCTGGGTCACAGGCATCATTCCTATGGTTGTCTGCCTGATGACTTTCGTCAATTCGATCATTAAGCTGGTCGGTACAGAGCGAGTCGAGCGCTTCGCAAGAAGAATCACCAGATTTGCTGTGCTCCGCTACACTCTGCTTCCGCTTCTGGCGGTGTTCTTCTTGGGTAACCCGATGTGCTATACGTTCGGAAGATTCGTGGATGAAAAGTATAAGCCCGCTTATTATGATGCAGCGGTCAGCTTTGTCCACCCGATCACCGGACTTTTTCCGCATGCCAACGCAGGTGAGTTGTTTGTCTGGATGGGTATTGCGCAGGGTCTGATGGATAAAGGACTCAAGGTCGGCGGCCTGGCTGTCCGTTACTTTATCGTCGGTCTTATCGTAATCCTGCTCAGAGGTCTCCTTACCGAGAGAATCTACGCGTTCATGACGCGGGATAAAGCATAAAGAGAGGGGGATCGAAGAATGTATAATACAATTAAAATCAACGCTGGTGACGGCGGCTGGGGCGGCCCCCTCACAGTCACACCTACAGAAAAATGTCATACAGTCCTGAGTGTTACCGGTGGTGGAATCCATCCCATAGCTCAGAAGCTTGCAGACCTTTCCGGCGGCGTTGCTGTCGACGGATGGAAGACAAATCTTCCGGACGATGAGATCATGATCGCAGTCGTTGACTGCGGCGGCACAGCTCGCTGCGGCGTCTATCCCAAAAAGGGAATCTTCACAGTCAACCTGATGCCTGTCGGACAGTCCGGTCCTCTTGCGCAGTTTATTACACCTGATATCTATGTTTCATCTGTCAGAGAGCAGGATATCGAAGTTCTCGGCGAAGCAGCAGATGTTCCGGAGACCAAAGCAGCACCGGCGGCTGAGGAAGCAGCACCGGCAGCAGAAGAAGCAGCAGCCGCTGCAGCTCCGGCTCAGAAGCAGGGATTTGTCGTCAGACTCGGCAAAGGCGTCGGCAGTGTTGTCGGCAAATTCTTCCAGGCAGGACGTGAGACGATCGAAATGGTCATCAAGAATGTCCTTCCGTTCATGGCCTTTACAAGTACACTGCTTGGTATCATCAGTGCCAGCGGACTTGGTAATCTTATTGCAAAAACAATTGCACCTCTGTGCGGAACACTTCCGGGAATGCTGGTCATCTGTCTGATTTGTTCCCTTCCGTTCCTGTCACCGATCCTCGGACCGGGCGCAGTTATCGCACAGGTCGTCGGAACACTCCTCGGTGCACAGTTTGCAACAGGAGCGATCCCGGCCAAGTATGCGCTTCCGGCCTTGTTCGCTATTGACGGCCAGGTCGGTGCGGACTTCGTACCTGTCGGTCTGAGTCTTGGTGAGGCAGAACCGGAGACCATCGAGTATGGTGTTCCTGCCGTTCTGTTCTCCCGTATTGTGACCGGTCCTTTGGCAGTTATTATTGCTTTCATTTTCAGTATTGGCATGTTTTAATCAACACTTCATGGCGCTCCTTAAATGAGGGGCGCCATGGTTATCCGGTGTTGGTCCGACCGGAAGAGAAAGATTTAGTATGCAATCCCGCTACGAGTACATTATTTTTGACCTGGACGGCACATTGATTGCTTCCGCGGAAGGGGTCATCGACGCATTTGTCTATGCCCTGAGTCACTTCGGGATCGAAGCAACAGACCGCGAGAGCATGAAGAAACTGGTCGGTCCGGTCATCAAGGAATCCTTCCAAAAGGTCTATCATTTCGACGGAGATGATCTCGACCGGGCACTCAGGTATTATCATGAGTCTTACGAAACGGAAGGAGTCTATAAAGTACCTCTTTTTGAAGGCGTGGAAGACATGCTGCGCATTCTGCAGGATGCAGGAAAGACTCTTCTGGTCGTCACAGCCAAACAACAGGAAATAGCGGAGAGTGTTCTCCGTTATGTCGGAATCGATTGGTATTTCCGGGCAGTCGTTGGGCCCAGCCGGTCAGAGAGCAGGACAGATAAGAGCGTATTGATCAATAAAGCGCTGCGCTATCTTGAAGAGCATGAATGCGGGGGAGCTCCCGCACTGATGCGGACTGTCATGGTCGGAGACCGGTATTTTGATATCGAAGGGGCTGTCGAGGACGGGATCGATTCCATCGGGGTTCTCTATGGTTACGGAGACCGGCAGGAACTGACTGACGCCGGTTCAACATGGCTTGCAGAGTCTCCCGAAGAAGTGATCAGGATTATCAATAGCGAAATCTGAGCCTGTCAGATAACAGGCTGAATCACTGCTGATCGATCATAAAGCACCGGGTACCGCAGAGTGCCCGATGCTCTTTTTGTGTATGCCGATTTGAAAATGATTGACTTGAAACTTCTTCTTTTTATGGTATGATAGATTGGTCAGTCAATCAGGACAGCAATTTTAAGGAATGATGGATACGAATAAAGCTACACAAAAAGATAAATGTACGGCCGTGATGCTGGCCGCCGGCATAGGACTTCGCATGGGCGGGGATGTCAAGAAACAGTATTTGATGCTTGATGGAATGCCCATGTTTTTATTGTCGATCCAGACTATGCAGAAGAATGATTGTATCACAGATATGATCGTGATGGCCTATGAGGATGACGTCGAACTGGTCCGTGAACTGCTGGAAGAATACGGCTGCATGGATAAGATCAGAAGAATCGTCGTCGGCGGCAAAGAGCGCGTACATTCCGTTTCAAACGGTCTGGAGGAGATCGACTGGCCCTGCGACTATGTCTTCATTCACGACTGCGCAAGACCTTTTCTCGATGACGAAACGATCTACAGGCTTTATGAAACGGTTAAAGAAACGAATGCCTGTGTCGCGGGCGTGCCGGCAAAGGATACAGTCAAGATTGTCGACAGCAACGGTGATGTGGAACAGACTCCCAATCGAGACAAGGTTTGGATCGTTCAGACTCCGCAGGTCTTTTCATTGGATCTGATCAGAAAAGCACACAGAAAAGCCCTCGCGCAGGAGGAGAGTCTGTCGCGGCAGGGCATCATCCTGACAGATGATGCGATGGTCGCGGAACTGGCAGTCGACTGTCCGGTTCGCATGGTGCAGTCGACATACCGGAACATCAAGTTGACGACACCTGAAGATCTGATCATAGGCGAGGCGCTTTTGGCTGACGGCAAACCGTAAACGGGGACAGGATTAGCTGACGAGGCGCTTGGTCCATGGCAGATTTCAAACTACACGCTGAATACGAACCCACCGGCGATCAGCCGCAGGCGATCAAAGCTCTGACGGATGGATTTGCCGAGGGTAATCAGTTCGAGACACTTCTGGGTGTGACGGGCTCGGGCAAGACTTTTACCATGGCTAACATTATTAAGGCTGTGGGAAAGCCGACGCTCATCATTTCTCATAACAAGACCCTTGCCGGACAACTGTACAGCGAAATGAAGGAGTACTTCCCGGAGAATGCCGTGGAGTACTTCGTCTCATATTATGACTACTATCAGCCGGAGGCGTATGTCCCTTCGTCGGATACGTATATCGCCAAAGACTCGTCGATCAACGATGAGATCGATAAGCTCCGCCATTCTGCAACCGCGGCACTTTCAGAGCGAGATGACGTGATCATCGTCGCGAGCGTCTCGTGCATCTACGGACTCGGAAGCCCGATCGATTATCAGAATATGGTCATTTCCCTCAGACCCGGGCAGGAGAGAGAGAGGAACAAAGTGATCGAAAAGCTGGTCGATCTGCAGTATGACCGCGGCGATATGGACTTTAAGCGCGGAACATTCAGAGTGCGCGGTGATGTGCTTGATGTGTTTCCGGCCGGATCCGACACACATGCGGTCAGGATCGAGTTTTTCGGCGATGAGATCGACCGGATCGTCGAATTTGACGCGCTGACCGGAACGATCGTCAGCGAGTTAAAGCACACGGTGATCTTTCCGGCATCCCACTATGTCGTCTCCAAAGAGAATCAGGAGAGGGCGATCGCCGAGATCGAAAAAGAACTTGACGAACGCGTCAGGTATTTCAAGCAGCATGATAAACTGATCGAAGCCCAGCGGATCGCCGAACGGACCAACTTTGATATGGAGATGCTGCGCGAGACCGGCTTCTGTTCGGGAATAGAGAATTACTCGAGACATTTAACGGGACTCGAACCGGGACATCCCCCGTATACTTTGATGGATTATTTTCCAAATGAGTTCCTGCTTCTGATCGACGAATCACATATGACGGTTCCGCAGATCGGCGGCATGTACAACGGTGACCGGTCGCGCAAGACGACTCTTGTTAATTACGGATTCCGCCTTCCGTCGGCACTCGACAACCGGCCGTTGTCCTTTGATGAATTTGAAGGGAAACTCGATCAGGTCCTGTTTGTCTCAGCGACTCCGGGACGGTATGAAGCTGAGCATGAGCTTTTGCGCGCTGAGCAGGTGATCCGTCCGACCGGCCTTCTAGACCCATACGTAGAAGTACGTCCGGTTAAGGGACAGATCGACGATCTGATCGGCGAGGTCAGAAAGGAAGCCGGAAAAGGCCATAAGACGATGATCACAACGCTGACCAAAAAGATGGCTGAGGATCTGACGGATTATATGCGCGACGTCGGTATTCGCGTCCGTTATCTGCACTCGGATATCGATACGCTGGAACGGGCTGAGATCATACGCGATATGCGGCTTGACAAATTCGATGTACTGGTCGGCATCAATCTGCTGCGGGAAGGTCTCGATATCCCGGAGATTGCATTGGTTGCGATCCTGGATGCGGACAAGGAAGGTTTTCTGCGGTCGGAAACATCACTTGTGCAGACGATCGGACGCGCGGCGAGAAATGCCGAGGGACGTGTCCTGATGTATGCTGACACAGTCACAGACTCGATGGCTGCCGCGATCGGCGAGACAAAGCGGCGCCGGGAGATCCAGGAGTCGTACAACAAGGACCACGGAATTACTCCGCAGACGATCAAAAAAGCTGTCCGGGATCTGATCGCAATATCGAAGAAGGTCGAAGAGAGCAAAGAGCGTCTTGAAAAGGATCCGGAATCGATGAGCGCCGGAGAGATCAGGGATCTGCTCACGAAGCTCAATAAGCGGATGAGGAAAGCCGCAGCTGAGCTCGACTTTGAGACTGCGGCAGATCTGCGCGATGAACAGATCAAACTCAAAAAATACTTAAGGGAATCATAAATGATCAGGAACGACACTGCGTTCGGAGGAAGCTACAAGAAACGGCACCCGGACGACAATTATATACAGATCCGCGGTGCGAACGCGAACAATCTGAAAGCAGTCGACCTCGACATTCCGCGTGAAAAACTTGTTGTTTTTACGGGATTATCGGGATCGGGAAAATCTTCACTGGCCTTTGACACGATCTATGCCGAGGGTCAGCGCCGCTATATGGAATCGCTCTCATCGTATGCCAGACAGTTCCTCGGTCAGATGGAGAAACCGGATGTCGAAAGCATCGACGGTCTTTCACCGGCGATCTCGATCGACCAGAAATCGACGAACCGCAACCCGCGTTCGACTGTCGGAACAGTGACCGAGATCTATGACTATCTGAGACTTTTGTACGCC
>CACYEU010000074.1 GCA_902773445.1 uncultured Lachnospiraceae bacterium
TGGCTGGGATCATCCGCTGATCTCGACACTGCTTACCATCATCTGCCTGCTGCTCATCTGCTGGTCCGACAGCCGTCTTGTCAACGGGCTGCTCGGCAATAAGATCATGAGCCTGACCGGCAGGATCAGTTACAGCATGTATCTGATCCACATGTTCCTGATCCACGGATTGGACCTCGGGCACGGACTGCGCGTCTTTATATTTGTCCTTTGTATGAGTATGGGATATGCGTTGTTGATGGAAGTACTGATCTCCCGCCCCGCAATGATCTTCGGGAAGACCCTGCGGTTCAGGAATGTCGCAAATTATTTCCGGGAGTTGACGTTATAGATCTGATTCAATCAGGGCTTTCTGAGCCGGGCAAGTCTCTTCGCTGTATAGCGTTCGACACTCTTCCAGAATCTCCAAAGCTGTCTTTTGTGCGCGCAGAGTTTTTCTGTGCAGTTCTCACAGCGCAGATATTCATTCGTGTTCTCTGAAAATCTCTCCGGATGTCTGAAGAACGTGATCTCCCAGCGCAGCATCAGCGCAATCGACAGAGCCAGCAGACTCCATGTATAGAATCTTCGCACAAAGAACAGCGGAGTAAACATCATCGCATAGTCCCAGTTGTAGATCCGGCACGAGCTGCAGCATTTGTTCTTGAGAAGCCACGTCTGGAACGGACAGAAAAACAGAATACAGATGATATCGCAGACCGAATAGACGCTGCACAGCAGGATCATGATTTCATCATCCAGGATTCCGGTCATGTGCAGTGCACCGAAGATGCCGTTGAAAATGATCCAGATCAACGCCACGAGAAACGTCGCATGGTTTTCCGGGACATCAATGTCAGTGTTGCCGGATTTGATGTAATTGCATGCAAACTGCTTCTGGCATCCCGGGCTTTCATATTCGGAAGGGAAGAAGCGCAGGATCATCTCAAATACGAACACCATCCATGTGACGATCAGGATCACCGGGTATTTTTCCAGTTCAGCGGTCAGCCCGTCGCCCATCCCTAATTTGAAACGGATATACCAGATCACCAGAAGGATCAACAGGACAGAACGGCACACCAGCCGCGCAAAGTGCAGCCGGGTGACACTGGTGAATTTTCTGATTCGATGATGCTTTGCTGCCATACAAGTCGTCTCCGGATAACGTTTCCTGTTTAATTTTAACAGATTTATCAAAAAACGGCTATTGTATAAATCAGAATTACCCGGCTTCCCGATTCGCAAAAGATGTTTCTATATAGAAGACCCGTCACTGAGAAAACGCATTTCTTCCTGATATCTTTTAACCCTGTTATAGTCTTTTTCTTCCAAAGGGCGGTTGCTTATTCTGTTCAGGTCCGAGTTGTGGCGCAGATCCGACAGCTTAACAGCAGTCGCTGTCTGATTGTTCCGTACCCGCTTCAAATAATCAGATCTGTCCTCGCCCTCTCGTCTTGTGACAGCATCGACAGCCTCTCTCACTGTTTCTCCAAAGATTGCTCCGATATCGTCAAGTGAAAATTCCGTATCCTCGACCACATCGTGAAGCCAGGCCACGGTCTTTTCCATGTCGGAAGCAACACCTTCGGCGACAGCCTTCGGATGTCCGATATAGGGGTACCCGCCTTTATCAAGCTGATGACGATGAGCTTCAGCCGCGATGATTTCCGCGAGAAGCACACTTTCAATGCCGCTGTCTGCGCCTTCTGTTATGTCTTTCATTTCGTCCATAATGCTCTGGCTGCCGATCGCATACGGCGAATCTGCAGGTTCATAAGGATCATAGCCCATGATGTGATCCATAATGACCTTATCTTCGTCCGGAGCCCATTTACCGTCCCTGAACAAATAGTGATACCGGTATCCGTCGTCTTTGACCTGCTTGCCGACAAGATGATCGTGAATCAAATAATAGGTTGTTTCGATTTCCATTATCCTTCCTCCTTCCACAGTCTGTGCGGAGCCGCCGGAGCATTCGTTTTCTTCGGTTTTCCTGTTAAAACAGATGAAAATGAAAACCCGGAAACGTCAGTCTTAGCGTTTCCGGGATATAAAAACAGGGGCTGAGAGAATCGAACTCCCACTAATGGTTTTGGAGACCACTGTCATACCACTTGACCAAGCCCCTACAACGCCCAAATTTGGCGGACGTCTTGTATTTTTATATCACAGAATCCGCGTCCGTGTCAACTCTGTGTCAAGTTGCCGATCGATCCCGGGCAGTTCATATAAGCGATACGGGTTTTCAGAGAAAATGGATTTAAAAATACGTTTTCTCTGCGAGTTGAATCCATTCATTCCCTGCAAATCAAGATATTTGGGATGAAATGGATTCAAATACTGAAAAACTGATCGGTTTGAATCCATTTTTATACTTAGGTCAGCTGAAAACCGCCGTTTGATGGATTCAAATCAGCAACATTTTTCATATATGAATCCTTTTTGCAATGATTTCAGCCCTCATAGGCCTTCGGATGGATTCAACTCGACAACTTTTTTTGAAATTTGAATCCATTGATCATCTGCCGGCAAGAGTCGGAAGCGCAATTTTGAAAAATACAATGGCAACCGGACAATTACTCAAAATCCTGCTGCACTCTGCTGAAAAGCATTTAAAAAGGCCGCCTGTGAGGCGGCCCGGTAACTGAGTGGGTACTGCTTTCAGTTTTATGATTACATGCTCTGTTCCTTGTTGCTGCTGTCTGTGTCATCGGACTGTTCGTCGTCTGACTTGTTATCTTTATCTTTCTGCTGTTCGCCGGGCTTTTGTCCCTGCTGCATCTGACCGTCCTGGTCCTGCTGCTGTCCGTTTCCCGGCATCTGACCGTCGTTCGGTCTCTGTCCGTTGCCGGGCATCTGGCCCTGCGGCGGGCACTGCTGCATCTGATTGTTGTCAGGCATCTGATTCTTCTGACCGTTCTGATCATCTCTCTGTTCTATTCCTGAGCTCCTTCCGCCGTCAAATGCCTTCCTGTTTCTGCTGTGTCCGGCTGCGAGGAACACATTCGCGACGACTGAACCGGCTAACAGAACTGCCAGCACGCCGATCATAATTGTTTTCCAGTTTCTCTTGAATCTTTCTTTCATGGTTTGAATCCTTTCTGTTGCTTTTTGTGTTTCAATCCTTACGTGAAATCATAAATATGCCCTGTGAACCGATTGTGATTGAAATACGAACAAACTGTGAAATGAATTCGATAAAACTGTGACTTCCGGTATGTGTGCAGTTTAATTTGCTTCCTGTTTGATGTATACTGATTATTGTAGAAATATGCTAATTACGACTTTCACATATAGAAAGGAGCATCTATCATGAAAAAAGTTTCAACTGACAAAGCACCGGCCGCGATCGGCCCGTATTCACAGGCAATTATCACCGACGATCTTCTGTTCACGTCCGGACAGATCCCGGTAGATCCGGCAACCGGCGAAGCTCCCGAGGGCATCGAGGCTCAGGCTCATCAGTCCATGAAGAATCTTCTCGCGATCCTTGAGGCAGCCGGCACTGATCAGACCAAGGTCATCAAGACCACCTGCTTCCTCGCAGACATGGCTGATTTTGCCACATTCAACTCAGTATATGAGCAGTATCTGACCGAGAAACCGGCCAGAAGCTGTGTCGCAGCCAAAGCTCTTCCGAAGGGCGTTCTCTGCGAAGTCGAAGCCATTGCCGAGCTTGATGACTAAGCAATGACTGCAGATCAATAAGTTGTTTCATATTAGCCAAATCTGTAAAGCAGAAACTGCCTCACCGTTGAATACGGTGGGGCAGTTTTTCTCGATTTATTAATGAATTTTTCGATACATTGTCTTTTTCTTATCACTTTTTTTGATGTGTCACAAAATAGTGAAAGTTAGCATTTGCTAACGTATTGAACCCTTTTTTTTCTTCCTGTATACTGACTGTGTAGCTTGAGTTATTTACATATTGTTTAAAGTGAAAAGGAGATTTTATGAGTCGGTTAAGTCTGTTTTCCACAAATCAGGCTCAGCAGACCGTGGAGGAGCTGTACAAGGATCTTGAACGGCGTATTCAGGCTGCTCAGCCGGGACTCTGTCCGGTGGATCTGGCGGCTACCTTCCTGCATCTGAGCCATTCCCAGTCATGCGGTAAATGCATCCCGTGCCGGGTAGGTCTCGGACAGTTGGAAGCCTTGCTTCACCAGGTTCTCAACGGAACGGCAACACTCGAGACGCTCGATGTGATCGAGTTT
Source organism: uncultured Lachnospiraceae bacterium (assembly GCA_902773445.1). Taxonomy (GTDB): domain Bacteria; phylum Bacillota; class Clostridia; order Lachnospirales; family Lachnospiraceae; genus RUG842. The sequence goes on from CACYEU010000074.1 coordinate 4,197, forward strand.
ACCGCCGAGTCCATCTACGCTTCTGCGGACTGCGCCATCGGTTCCGAGGCCGCCCGCATGGTACTGAAGGGCTTGAAAGGGTTCAGGGATGACTACGAAGAGCACATATTGCACGGACGCTGCAAGGCGCTGCAGACGCAGCCGGTGCCGTGTGTCTACCAGTGCCCGGCACAGGTCGATATCCCGGGTTATATTTCGCTGATCCACGAAGGCCGCTATGCTGATGCTGTCGAATTGATCCGCAAGGACAATCCGCTTCCCGCTGTCTGCGGTCTGATCTGCGAGCATCCCTGTGAAGCTCACTGCCGCCGTACATTGGTCGATGATCCGATCAATATCCGCGGTCTGAAGCGTTTCGCTGTTGAGCACGAGGGCGAGATCCCGGATCCCAAGATTGCCGAAAAGACCGGCAAGAAAGTTGCTGTCATCGGCGGCGGTCCGTCCGGTTTGACTGCTGCCTGGTATTTGTCCAAGATGGGACACGAAGTCAAAGTCTTCGAGCAGAGAAAGAAGCCCGGCGGCATGCTTCGCTATGGTATCCCGGCTTACCGTCTCCCGCGTGAGATTCTCGACCGCGAGATCGACGGACTGAAGAAAGCAGGATTTGAAATCGTGACTGATGTCAGTGTCGGAACCGATATTGCAATTAAAGATATTAAAGACCAGTACGATGCGATCTATGTTTCGATCGGCGCGCATACCGGACGTTTTGTCAACATTGAAGGCGAAGACGCTGACGGCGTTCTGTCAGCTGTTGAAATGCTGCGCGCAATCGGAGACAATGATATGCCTGACTTCAAGGGACTTGACTGTGTCGTGATCGGCGGCGGCAATGTCGCGATGGACGTTGCCCGTTCAGCGATCCGCCTCGGCGCGAAGAGCGTGACGATCGCTTACCGCCGCCGCAAGGCTGATATGACAGCTCTTGAAGAAGAAGTAGAAGGTGCTGTCGCTGACGGCTGCGAGATCATGGAACTCTACGCGCCGGTTAAGATCGAGAAAGACGCCGACGGCAAAGTCGCGGCGATGTGGCTGCAGGAGCAGATCCCCGGCCCGATCGAGCACGGCCGTCCGAAACCTGTCGCAGCGGATGTCGAACCGGTTCGTGTACCGTGCGACCGCGTACTGATCGCAATCGGCCAGGGCATCGATTCCAACCAGTTCGGCGAATACGGTATTCCGATCAAGAGAGGCCGTATCGACGCATTGGATACGAGCTCAATCGGCGATGCCGACGGCATTTTCGCAGGCGGCGACTGCGTGACGGGACCGGCAACGGTTATCCGCGCGATTGCAGCAGGCAAAGTCGCAGCTGCGAACATTGACGAATACCTCGGTTTCCATCACGAGATCGAAGCCGATGTCGAACTTCCGCGCATCAGATTTGACGATCACACCCCGTGCGGCCGTGTCAATATGAAAGAACGTCCGGCTGCCGAGCGTGTCAAGGACTTCGGTTTGATGGAATGCGGTATGACCGTGGAAGAAGCCATGCAGGAATCCGGCAGATGCCTGCACTGCGACCACTTCGGATACGGAATCTTTAAAGGAGGGAGGGTCGCAAAATGGTAAATGTCACAATAGACGGAATTGCTATCCAGGTTCCCGAAAGAACCACGATTTTAGAAGCAGCCAAACAGGCCGGCGTCCATATCCCGACTCTCTGTTACTGGGAAGGATTAAATGAGATCGGCGCCTGCCGTGTCTGTGTTGTCGAAGTCGAGGGCTATGACCGCCTGTTTACGGCCTGCAACAACACAGTCGACGAAGGCATGGTCATTTATACGAACAGCAAAAAGGCGCGCAATGCCCGCCGTACAAATGTCGAGCTGATTCTCTCAGAGCACGACAGCAACTGCGCTACCTGCGTCAGAAGCGGCAACTGCGCGCTCCAGACAGTCGCGAATGACCTGAACATTCAGGAACTTCCTTTTGAGAAGAATCTGTCCACACTTGAACAGAGTCCGGATTTCCCGCTTCAGCGCGACTACGCAAAATGCATCAAATGCATGCGCTGCATCCAGGTTTGTGATCATATTCAGGCATCCAATGTCTGGGATATCGTCAACACCGGTTCCCATACGACAGTCGATGTGGCTCACGCCTATCGCCTCGAGGACTCCAACTGTGCACTCTGCGGTCAGTGCATCACACACTGCCCGGTCGGCGCACTGAAGGAGCGCGATGATACACTTAAAGTGATCCATGCGATCGAAGATCCGGATAAGATCGTCCTGTTCCAGATCGCTCCGTCGATCAGAACAGCCTGGGGCGAGTATTTCGGTCTCGAGCCGGATGTCGCAACGGTCGAACTGCTCGGCACTGCATTGAGACGTGCAGGTGTTGACTATGTATTTGACACGAACTTCACAGCCGACCTGACGATCATGGAAGAAGGCAGTGAGTTTGTCGACAAAGTCTCACATGCAAGCGAGCACAAATTCCCGATGTTCACTTCCTGCTGTCCGGGTTGGGTGCGCTTTATCAAAGCTCACTATCCGCAGTTTGTCGATCAGCTGTCATCAGCCAAATCACCGCAGCAGATGTTCGGTGCTGTCGCGAAGAGCTATTATGCCGAGTATCTCGGAGTCGATCCGTCCAAGATCTTCTCTGTATCGGTCATGCCGTGTCTCGCGAAAAAGCATGAGTGTGCGATCGAGTGCATGAATGATGCCTGCGGCGATCCGGATGTCGATATCGCTCTGACCAACCGCGAAGTCGTTCGTCTGATCAGGGCAGCCCAGATCCATCCGGGCGAGCTTAAGGCAGAGCCTCTTGATATGCCTCTCGGCATCGGTTCCGGCGCCGGCAATATCTTCGGCGCAACCGGCGGTGTTATGGAAGCTGCTCTCCGCTCCGCTTACTTCCTGGTAACCGGCTCCAATCCGGATCCGGATGCATTTAAGGCAGTCCGCGGTATGGACGGCTGGAAAGAAGCAACATTCGATCTGGCCGGCATCGAGCTTAAGGTTGCTGTCGTCAACGGTCTCGGCAATGCCGACAAACTTCTGACAGCTCTTGATAAAGGCGAAGTCTCCTATGACTTTGTCGAAGTCATGGCCTGCCCGGGCGGATGTGTCGGCGGCGGCGGACAGCCGATCGTTGACGGCGCCTTCATGGCAGAAAAACGTGCTCCGGTTCTCTATGAACAAGACCGCGAAGGCGACCTTCGCTTCTCTCATGAGAATCCTTCGATCACAATGGTCTACAACGATTACTTCGGCGCACCGCTGTCAGAGAAGTCACACCATCTGCTTCACACGAATCACCACTTGTGGAAGATGCCGAACGAAGAGTAAATTAAAAAGTATCTTTTGAAACATTTTGAAGCCTCATCCCGGTTCGGGGTGAGGCTTCTTTTTACAAATAAGGTTATTGTAATGTTTAATAGCCAATGAGTGATTGTACTCTCGCTCATTTTAAGCTACAATACATATTAGCTGTAAACA
>CACYEU010000075.1 GCA_902773445.1 uncultured Lachnospiraceae bacterium
ATGTCGCGCTCCGCGTCCACACCCGGGTAAACTTCAATGAGTTTAAGTCCGTTCGGTGTCAGCTGGAACACACAGCGCTCGGTCACATATAGAACTTTCTGGCCGTTCTTGATCGCGCGCTTCGCCGAGAAGCTGATGCTCGCGACTTTTTCGACAAACTTCGGAACCGATCCGTTCTTCTCGATCGTGACGATACCTTTTTTCTGCGTCACATCCAGTCCCCTTGTGTTAAATGTCATACAGAAGACGACCGTCGGCGTCTTGGCGGTGATATTCGCGAAACCGCCGATGCCCGCATACGCTCCAGGTCCGCGGTGCGCGTTGACATTTCCTTCTCCGTCGACCTCATAGGCCCCCATAAAGCAAATATCGAGTCCGCCGTTGTTGTAGAGATCGAACTGGTTGGCCATGTCATAGACCGAGGCTGCGCCGATCATCGCGCCGAATGCTTCTCCCGAAACCGGGAATCCGCCGATACCGCCCGACTCGACCGTCAGCGTGATATTGTCGAGCATGCCGTTCTTCCGGGCATGGCGGGATACCAGCTCGGGGATCCCGATCCCGATATTGACGATATCGTCGACGCGCAGCTCCTTCGCGGCGCGCCTGCCGATAATGTTGCCGGCCACATTGTACCGCGCGTTCATCGCTGAGATCGTATCGATCTTCTCGTTCCACATGCTCCAGTCTTCAAACGGGATCTCAAAGCTGCCGGTCAGTGCCGTGTAGGCTTCATTGCGTTCCTCGGCTTCGGTGACCACGATCGCGTCGACCAGACATCCCGGGATGATCGCATTACGCGGTCTCGACGGTGTGTCGACCAGCTTGTCGACCTGCACGATCACCTTGCCGTGGTTCGCTTTGACTGCCTGACAGATCGAAAGGGCGTCGCCGGACATGAACATATCGTCGAACGAGATATTGCCTTTCAGGTCCGCGGCGGTCCCCTTGATCAGCGCGAGTGTCAGCTTCGGCAGCTTGTAGTAGAGGTATTCCTCTCCGTCGACTTCGACGTATTTGATCATCGAGTTGTTGATCGAGATCCGGTTGATTCCGGGGCCCTCTTTCCGCGGGTCGACGAAAATATCGAGACCGACTTTTGACAAAGCTCCGGGAAGCCCTCCGGCCTGCGCGCGGATCGCGTGTGAAATGCATCCGAGCGGCAGATTGTATGCCTCAAAGCGGTCCTCAAGCACCAGTTTCTTTGTGCTGGGCATCGCTCCGAAATGTCCGCAGATCAGACGGTCGACCGCGCCTTCTCGGATATATCCTTCCGCGTTGCGGTTCTCGTCCCAGACACCGAATCCGGCGCTCGAGACGATCGTCAGATGTCTGGGCGACTGCATTTTCTGATAGCGGCGGTAGATCGCCTCATGCAGCGCGACCGGGCTTTCGATCCCGACAAATGAATTGACGCAGATACAGTCTCCGTCGCGAATCAGGCGGATCGCTTCATCCGCGCTCATGATCTCGTACATAGTTCCTCCTATACAGGACAAACAGCATTCGTCCTGTTTCTGAAAACGCCCTCCTGAGTGGAGGGCGTTTTCTTTAAGTCAATTAATTGTTGATCAACAGGTCGTCCTCATTGTTCCAGCTGTAGAGCTTGCGGATCTCTTTTCCGATCTTCTCAGCCGGATGCTCGGCAGCCTTTTTGCGCATTGCCTTGAAGTGGACCTGGCGTCCCGACGGGGACATATCCTGCAGGAATTCGCTCGCGAATGTGCCGTCCTGGATCTCGGCCAGGATCTTCTTCATCGTCGCTTTCGTCTCGTCTGTGATCAGTTTCGGGCCGGTGATATAGTCGCCGTACTCAGCCGTGTTCGAGATCGAGTAACGCATGCCGGCAAAGCCTGACTGATAGATCAGGTCAACGATCAGCTTCATTTCATGGATACACTCAAAGTAAGCATTTCTCGGATCATAACCTGCCTCGGTCAGAGTCTCGAAGCCTGCCTGCATCAGTCCGCAGACACCGCCGCAGAGAACTGCCTGCTCACCGAACAGGTCGGTCTCTGTCTCTGTGCGGAATGTCGTCTCAAGCAGTCCGGCGCGGGCGCCGCCGATACCTGCGCCGTACGCCAGCGCGATATCCCATGCGTGTCCTGAAGCATCCTGCTCGACAGCGACCAGACACGGTGTGCCTTTGCCTGCCTGATACTCACTTCTGACAGTATGGCCCGGAGCCTTCGGAGCGATCATAGCAACGTCGACGAATTTCGGCGGAACGATGCATCCGAAATGAATATTGAAACCGTGCGCGAACATCAGCATATTGCCTTCTTCAAGGTTCGGCTCAATATCCTTCTTGTACATATCTGCCTGTTTCTCATCATTGATCAGGATCATGATGATATCGGCCATCTTAGCGGCCTCTGCAGCCGTATAGACCTCGAGTCCCTGAGCTTCTGCCTTGGCCCATGATTTTGATCCCTCATACAGGCCGACGATCGAATGACATCCCGACTCCTTCAGGTTGAGTGCGTGGGCATGTCCCTGGCTTCCGTAGCCGATGATCGCGATCGTTTTTCCGTCAAGATAAGATAAATTACAATCTGACTCATAAAAAATGCGAGCTTCTTCCATTTCGGTATTCCTCCTTGTGTATGTAAAATACGTTGTCATACAACTTTTTTATGATGTATGACAATTTTAATGCTCTTGCGACTGTTTGTCAATCATTCAGCGAAATATTTTCATTCCAAAGCGCATGGCGCAGATGGATCAGGATCGCGCTCTTCAGCGCTTCCGCATCACGGCGCTCAAGGAAGTTCATGATCATGATATGATCATTGTACGCGTCCTGCGCGATCACATCGAGATTGTACCTCATGTCAAATGTCTTCTCGAGCGTCTCGTTGATGATCGGTGTGAAATTGGCCAGGAACCGGTTGTGGCTGGCTTTGATGATCGCCGAATGAAATGCGGTCTCGGATGCTATGCGCGTCTCACCGGCCGGGTCTGTCTTGATCTGCTGCTGCACTTTTTTCCCGAGGCGGAGGATCTCTTTGATCTCCTTGTCGCTCGCCCTCTTACAGGCAAGCGCGGCGGCCTGCGGCTCAAAGATCATGCGCGCTTCATACAGATCGCGCAGCGTGACTTTCATATCCTGCATGCTCAGCATCGCCTTAGCCGCCCGGTTTAACGGATCCGCGACAAATGTTCCGCTTCCCCTCTTTACACGCAGGCGTCCTTCCGAAACAAGGATCTGTATCGCTTCGCGCAGCGTTGCGCGGGAGACATCAAGCTGCAGGGACAGTTCATTTTCATTTGGCAGTTTCTCTCCGGGCACATAGGTTCCCTGATCGATCAGTCCGGCCAGAGTGGCCGCGACCCGCTGGGCTTTGGTCTCTTTTTCCATGGTCATCTCCTGTTAAGTGTATGATCGTGATGATGCGTTTACTGTAAATGTGTCTTGATATTGACGGTGTCGACAAACTGTCTGGCAGTTCGCGGAGAACGGCCGCTCGCGCGGATCGCAAATGCTTCAGCGTCGACCCTGAGCTTCTCTTTATCCATCTCAATGCCGGAGCGCTCTGCAAGCGCCTCCACGATCTCCAGATAGAGATCTTTCTTCGGCTTCTGGAACGTAACGGTCAGACCGAACCGCGCAGCCAGTGACATCGTCTCCTGGATCGAGTCATTGACAAACATCTCGCTGCCGAAGCGCGATGAGGCATCCTCCTTGACAAAATGTCTGCGGTTGCTCGTGGCATAGATCAGCGTATTGCCGCGGGTGTCGTACGCGCCGCCTTCGAGGATATTCTTCAGAGCAATAAACTCCTCGTTGCCCGAATCGAAGCTTAAGTCATCGATGAACAGAATGAAATGCAGCGGGTTTCCTGCAAGCTTCTCCAGCACTGCGGGGATCTCTTTAAGCTGCGACTGCTTGATCTCGATCAGCCGCAGTCCCTGATCCTTGTATTCGTTCGCGATCGCTTTGACGGTCGAACTCTTTCCGGTGCCGGCATCTCCGTACAAAAGTACGTTGTTGGCCGGAAGTCCCTGCATAAATGCTTTGGTGTTCGCAATGACCGGTTCTCTCTGCGCATCGTATCCGACCAGATCGGACAGGCGCTGCGGATCGGGGCAGAGGATCGGCGCAAGATCACTGCCGTCGACACGGAACACATGATATTTTGCAAATATTCCGTATCCTTTACGCGGCAGTTCCTCAAGATGCGTCCGGTAATCAGCCTCAAAGTCATAGCAGGATGTCTCCCATTGCGGCAAATACCCGTCATAGTCCAGCCCCGCTGTCACATCGCGGCTGTTTAATCCTGCCAGTTCACTTAAAATAGCAAGTTCCTGTTTCAGGCTGTCAGCCAGCTCCGGGCTGATATCCCTGCTGCCGGACGCAGCCTTGCGCACACAGATATTGTCATCTTCGATCACGAGCGTATGCAGAAAACGGGACCAGTTCGTATCTCTCTGATACAGGGCCGCCGCAAACGCGCAGTATCGGTCAACGAAAGCTTCCTGCCATGTGCCGTTCGTCTCTTCCTGTCTGTCTGCCGCAAGCATTTTCCCGAGTGCGTCAATGACAGGGTCTTTCCTGATTCCGGAAAAGACGGTCAATGTGCGAAGTTTGAGATATTGGTCTTTAAGATTCATCGCCTTCCTCGATTTGTCATACAACATTTGTCTGATGTATGACAATTGTACACGGTTCACATCAGCCTGTCAACCGGCCCGAAGTGATAATCTTCTGTCTTCATATACGGCAGATCAAAGAAAACGCCCTCCGCACGGGAGGGCGCTGTTATACACTTCGCATTTTGCCGTTATCGCAGCTGTTATGCTGTCGTCTCATTCTGTACCGGAGACTCCTTCTCTTTTCTGCGGCGCGGAATCAATACAAGCGATGATCCGAGGATGCCGAGAATCAGCCCGCCGATGCCGGCTAAAGCCAGCTGTCCGGCGCCAAAGGCGGAGGCTGCCTCTTCTGCAAATGCTGTCTTGTCCTCATCCCAGAAGAAATAGACGCCTTTCTTATCATTATTGAACGCCCAGGCCGTATCGCCGAGATCGACAGCACTGGTATAAGTAAACAGGTGGAGGCTCTTCGTGCAGCCCTTCGGCAGGCTTTTACTGCCGTACTGCAGCGTCAGCGAATCAGCCAGAACCGGGTTTCCTTTGTTCGCGGATTTCACTGTGTAAAGAGCGATCCACTCCTGTCCCATATCGGCATTCAGATCTGCGATATCAAAACATTTGTGCTTCTTATAATCTGACACGCCATCCTGCCAGTCGCCGATCTCACCGACTTCCGGCCGGTTGCAATGGGCTGCGTCATAATACTCATATGTGTTAAAGTCGATATTCTTTTTCTGGTTCCCTTTTTCATCGAGGATCGGTTTGCCGTCATCATCTGTCAGGTAGGTCACGATATCCGATTCATCCACGATCATCCGCGGAATCGGTGTCATGTTCCGATCATAATACTTCCACATCTGGATTCCTTTGACGACCGCCGCCGCGACAAGGATCGCACCGCCGATTCCGATCATCCAGCGGCCCGCTGTACCCATCGTCGTCGGGGATTTAAATGCGTCAAGCTCTTTCTGCGCATTTGCAACAGCGGCCTTTTGCGCTTTGATCGCTCCCTTTTCACCGCTTTTAAGGACATCCGCCAGAAACTCTTTCGCGACACCCAGTTCCCATTTGGCATCTTCGATGAGGACCGGATTTCCAACGTATTTAAACCCTTTGAGCGCCATAGGGATACCGGCGGCGAGAAGCGTGACGCCGACTGCGGCTGAGACATAGCTCGATATGGCAACAATTCCTTTATTATCCCAAATCTGATCATACGCATTGCCTTTTCCGGCATTTTGCGCCATCAATGCCTCGCTTGTCAGGGCTACTCCGGTTCGGAACGCCGCGCGCTTAACTCCTGTATAGATCGAGATCGTCGGTGCGCCGTCCAGCAGTTCATCGATATCAGGCATCGAAAGCTTAAATGTCTCCTGGTTCCCGAAACCGATCTGCAGAAGCATTTGAAGTGAAAGATAATCCAGCGCGGCGCGCTGTCCGTCAGAAAGCGCGGCTGCAAGCGGAAGGAAGTATTCCTCTTCACCATAGTCTTCTCCGTCAGCCGGGTTGAAGAAATCGCCGAGCGACTCGCCCCAGTCTCCTGAATAAGGCACTTCGTAGAGGTTGTAGTAAAGCGCCATCGCCTGCATATACTTTTTCTGTTCGGCTTTTACTTCATCCTCGGTCTGTTTGCTCAATGCCAATTCCGCGAAACTGTCATCGATCCGCTTCGAAAATGCATCCGCATCCTCGTCGTCATACGGCCAGAGATCATGATCCTCGTTGTATTCCTCGAACCAGACCATTGTATCGTGAATATCGATCCATTGTTCGGCGAGGATGCCGGCTGTATCGCCGTACTCCTCCGCCAGAAACTGCGCTGCCGCGGAAGCAGGAATATCATCGAGTTCTGCTGCTTTCGGAGCATATTTGGGAAGATTCTCGGTCAATTCTTCACCAGTCAGGCCTGACGCACGCTCAAGCCATGTGTCTTCTCCGGCATCAGAACCAAGCGCAAGAAATGTCTCGACAGCCAGCATCGCAGGTCCGCTGCTCTCAAGCATGATCTGTTCCATATCGATGCCGGATTTGTTTCCTTCCTGCCTTGTCTTTTCGACAAACAGCTTGCCGAGCTCCTTGCCTGTGTCGTTGACCGCAACCGGATCCTTGGGATCGCCGTCGATAAACTTGTTCAGGACATCATATGCCAGATCCGCGCGCTGCTTTCCGAAATCGCTCCCCTCTTTGTTGTAATTGGCGCGAAACTCGTCGATCACAACCTGGAAGTTATTAAGAAATTCCTGAATCTCTGCTTTCTTATCATCCAGAAGCGCTTCATATTCAGCGACACTGTAGCCGCCCTTCATGTTCATGACCGCCATGTCAGTGATCGCATCATTCTTATCGTCGGTGCGGTGGATTCCCATGACCGCGGCGACATCCTGATCCTGGATCTTGTTGTCATCGAAAAAAGAAGCCTTGCCGGCATTGAAGTCGCCTGCAACAGGCTCCCATCCGTTGTTTTTCAGCCATTCTGTCGCCTTCTTTTCACTCTTGCCGTAAGCGATAAAGACATCGCTGACGTATTTTCCGCCTTCAGTGCTGTTTTCTGTTTCGGCAAATGCATTCACAGATGCCAGATTAAACGACATGACACCGGCAAGAATGACCGGCAGTATTTTATATAACCAGCCTGATTTCATAAAAGTCTCCTCTCCTGAAGAACCTATTTTAACTGAATATAGACAATGATCTGATTTAATTATAACCGACCGACTGTAAAAATCATTTACCAGAATGGTTAAACTGCGTATATTTTACAAATTTTTCTGAAAAAGTGTTGACATGATTTCAACATATGATAATATATTCATATGAACGACGACAAATATGTTCTTGAAAAGGAGATACACTGATGCCTTATATTCACGACGATACTGAAGAATGCAAAGACTGCCATATGATCGCAGATGTAACCGAGAATGAACTGATCGATCTCGCCGAACTGTTTAAAATCTTCGGAGATTCAACGCGGATCAAGATCCTTTTTGATCTGTTCCACGGAGAAAAGAATGTCTCCCAGATCTGTGAAGACCTTGAAATGAACCAGTCGGCGATCTCTCATCAACTGAAGATCCTGCGCACCTCAAAGCTGGTCGGCGCCAGACGCGACGGTAAATCGATCTATTACTCGCTGGCCGATGAGCATGTGCGTATGATCATCGAGATGGGCAAAGAACATATTGAGGAATGAGGCAAACTATTGTCTTTAATTAAAGGAGAATCGACCATGAAAAAGAAATACAAATGCGAAATCGACTGTGCCAACTGTGCTGCTAAAGTTCAGGAAGCGATTCTGAAGATCGACGGCGTTCAGGACGCCAGTGTCAATTTCATGACTCAGAAATTCAAGCTTGAGGCGGACGATGACTGTTTTGACGAAATCTTAAAGGAAGCTGTCCGCGTCGGCAAGAGGATCGAGCCGGACTTTGAAGTCGAATTCTAGAGGATGTAACTGCAGATGTCTACCAAGCTCAAAAAAGAACTGCGGCGCATCATATGCGCGCTGATCATCTTCCTGGTCATTCTGGTCATACATAAGGCGAATCTGATGCCGTTCATTTTCGACCGGAGATGGCCGGCGACTGCCGTTTATCTGGTTCCCTATCTGATTGCAGGTTATGATGTGATCTGCAAAGCTTTCCTCGGCATCATCCACGGACAGATGCTCGACGAATCGTTCCTGATGACGATCGCCTCGATTGGCGCGATTGTCACCGGAGAGGCCGAGGAAGCCGCAGCTGTCATGCTGTTCTACCAGATCGGCGAATGGTTCCAGCGCTATGCGGTCGGCCAGTCGCGCAAATCCATCTCTGACCTGATGGATATCGCGCCGGACTATGCGAATCTCGAGCTTGAAGACGGTTCGGTCGAGGAGGTCGATCCCGAAGATGTCGAGATCGGCAGCGTTCTGGTCGTCAAACCGGGCGAGAAGATCCCGATCGACGGCACGGTTCTTTCAGGCGAGAGCATGATCAACACGGCGGCTCTGACCGGAGAATCCGTACCGCGCTCGGCGCATGAAGGAGATCAGGTGATCTCCGGATGCATCAACGGCGACGGCCTGCTGCGTATCCGCGCTGAGAAAGTCTATGAGGATTCGACGGTTGCAAGGATCCTGGAACTGGTCGAGAATGCCACCGAAAAGAAATCCCACACCGAGAATTTTATCACTCGCTTCGCGCGGGTCTATACACCTGCCGTCGTGATCGCAGCGGTGCTGCTCGCAGTCATTCCGTCGCTGATCACCGGCTCATGGATAACCTGGATCTACCGCGCCTGTACCTTCCTTGTCATCTCCTGTCCGTGCGCACTGGTCATTTCGATTCCGCTCGCTTTCTTCGCCGGGATCGGCGCCGCCTCGAAATCCGGTGTCCTGGTCAAAGGTTCGAACTATCTCGAGCTTCTGGCCGACCTCGATACGCTTGTATCCGACAAGACCGGCACACTGACCGAAGGCAATTTCGCGGTCAGCGAGATCATTCCGGCAGACGGCGTTTCACCGGAGGCTGTCCTGCGCGACGCCGCGCTGGCTGAGGGCATGTCAACGCACCCGATCGCCGTGTCGATCAGAGACGCGTGGGAAGACCGGTATCCGGACCACGATGTCCTGTCAAATACCGATGTCGAAAATGTCCCTGGTCAGGGACTGATCGCCAAAGAAGGCAATGAACTGATCTTTGTCGGCAACGGCCGCCTCATGGAAAATCATGCCATCCCATACCGGCCGGTCAGAGACTCTGCGGCTACGATCTGCTATGTTGCCCGCAACGGAGATTATCTCGGTCCGATCCTGATTCAGGATCGTGTCAAAAACGACGCGAAGGGAGCTATCCGCGCTCTCAAGGAAAACGGTGTGCGCCGTGTCGTCATGCTGACCGGCGATCACGAAAATGTCGGCCGGGCAGTTGCAGAGCAGCTCGGTGTCGATGAATTCTACGCTGAGATGCTTCCGCAGGATAAGGTCGAGAAACTCGAAGAACTGCTCACGCAGAAAGAAAACGGCTATCTGGGCTTTATCGGCGACGGCATCAACGATGCCCCGTCACTGTCGCGCGCCGATGTCGGCATCGCAATGGGCGGTGTCGGTTCAGACGCCGCGATCGAGGCAGCCGATGTCGTGATCATGGATGACAGTCTCCCCCGGATCCCCGCTGTGATCGCGATCGCCCGGCGCACGATCAGGATCGCGAGACAGAATATCGTCTTCGCGCTCGGCGTCAAGGCATTGATCCTGATCCTCGGCGCGCTCGGTATTGCAGGCATGTGGGCTGCGGTCTTCGCCGATGTCGGTGTCGCGGTTCTCTGCATTCTGAACTCGATGAGACTTCTGCTGCACAAGAAGACGATCTGATGATCATCGCCATACCGGCAAGATATCATGCTGACCAATAAGAAAAGCGGCCCTGTTCATTGCGGGCCGCTTATTTCTTTATGTATTATTCTGTTCGGACAGATCCGAAAGAGATCTGCTTACTCAGCCACTCCTTCCGGAAGCTTGAAGTTTTCTTCCGGAACTTCATTGTAATCGCTGAGACTGATATCCAGAACAGCCGTCGCCGAAACATCCATGCTCTGGCCTTCTGTGATCTCATACTTGCCTGAACCGGAGAACTCCTTGATCTCCATAGATGTCATCAGATAGCTGTCCTTGTCATATGTCATCTTGAGTGTGCCGGCATCGATCTTGACCTCGGCCTTGTCGATCGCTTCGAGTGCGGTATCCAGTCCGTCGATCTCTTTGTCCCCGACGACAGTCTTGATCAGATCCTTGATGTCGATCTGTGTCAGATCACATGTCAGCTCATAGACATCGTCAGACTCGGCAAATTCAAGCTTTTCTTTGATCGTATCCGGCAGATCCACTTTGAGATCTTCGTCATCGAAGTCCATATCCGAGGTTGACCAGGAATCCTCGTCCGCTGTCTTTCCGTACATCTTCTTATTCTCCAGATCAACATAGACCTCCGGCTCAGCCTTCTGAGTCTCGCCCATCATCGTCATTGAGAACGTGCCTTTGCCGTGGATGATCGTTTTGCTGAGATCAGCATTGGCATCAAATTCGATCGGAGCCGACATCTCCTCATCTCCGGATGAAACCTTAAGCTCCAGATTGCCTTTTCCGGTAAGGCTGTAATTCTCAACATCCTCATTTGCCTTTTTGTTCAGATCAAGCAGTTCCTGCGTATTGGTCGGTTTCGGGTCTTCCTTGGCTTCCTCTTTTGATCCGCATCCGGCGAGCGCGGCCATCGACATCATCAATACGACAGCCAGGCAAATCGAAAGTATTCTCTTTTTTGTCATGTCACCTCTCCTTATTGTTTCCTGCACTGTTAACTTGTATCCTGGTATGTTTATCTTACTTGAAGAAAGTCCGGTCTGCAACCGTTAATACCTGACCGGCGGATGCGGCGAAGTCTGTCAGTTACAGTGCCTGCATCAGTCCGGAAAGACCCTTTTCCCTGAAAATCTTCTTGTAATATTCGAGCTCCTCTGCAATGATCTCATCGATCGCGCGCATGCTGAGCATTTCAACCGGCGCGCAGTCGTCCGTGAGGATATGCTTTGCCTTTCCGTTAATCTGATCCGTCACGATATTGCTGCCGATCGTATTCGCGGCTCCGAGCCGTCCGACGATGCTGCCGCTGACAGTCAGGCCGTCCGCCGAATCGGCCTCGGTCTCGAGCAGCGCGTATTTTGTCAGCGACGGTGTGACGGTTCCAAGCAGAAAACACGGGAATACAAAGATCACGATGCAAGCGATGAATCCCGCCGCTGTCAGCAGATTCTGACTGATCGTGACGATCAGTACACCGGTGATCCCCAGGATAATATAGCGCCCGAGAACGGGGATCGCCGCGATCCATACCGCCGCGATCAACAGGCGTTTGTAAAGTCTGTCGGGATCGGGATCTTTGTCAGCCGAACGTCCGCCGTAGAGATTGCCGAGCGCCATCGCGATCATGATCGTCGAGATGATGATCGTCCAGACGATCTGGGACGATGAGAAATACGGCGCCATCAACCGGCTCGCGCCGAGCTCCACCGCCATCATTCCCATGCCCGCAAAGAATTCCGTCAGGTAGAGATAGTATTTATTTTTCAGGATATTCCTGTTCTTCAAAGAATCCTCCTCATTATCTTTGTAACAGTATAACACAGCGATTATCGTCTTGTGTCATATGTAAATAATCTGTTTCGCATGATAACCCTGCGTTTTTCCGTGAAAAATAAGCGGAATATTCATGTACAACTGATCGATTCCACATATAATAGACCTATGAAAACCAGAGAATCCATTTTCAGAAAACTGAAAAGACAGTACGGTCTTTCGATCACGAAAGAGACCGCTCATCCTGCGATGCAGCGCCTGACCGACATTTTCTCTTCAAAGCCAAGGCGGCGCGGCCGCAGTTTTTCAAGATTCCTGGCTGAGCGGAACCGTAAAAAGAACGCCCGTTTCCCGAAACTTCAGACATATGCCGGGAAGCAGGGCGGCGGCGGATACTGCGACAGACTCAGATTCGGCCTGTTCCGCATGAGGTTCAATGGGTGCGAAGTCATCTCCGTCTACAATGTCATGCGCTATCTGGGATACAAACCTGACATCAGGGACATTTCCTATGACTTTGAGACAAGCGGCTCACTGCTGTTCGGAGGTTTCGGCGTCCGGCCGGATTCGATCGCCGATTATCTCGAAGAAAAAACAGGTGCCCGGATCAAATCTCTGGGCCCTGCTCTTTTCAAGGATTACGATTATTATTTTTCCGAGGCGGAAGCCGCGATCTTTACATTCTGGAACGGTCCGAAAAAATGGACGATCCACACGGTCATGCTCCGCCGCCTTCCGGACGAAAGGGTGCGCGCTCTGAATTTCTACAACAACCGCCTGTTTTCTGATTTCGATTCGATCAGCTCTCTCTGTTCAAAGACAGGAAAAGGGCTTGTCCCGATCTCGCTGATCCTGATCTATGATCCGGAAACGATGCCGAACTCTTTAAGCACGTGAAGCACTCCCTCCTCCGAATTGGACAGTGTAATATAGTCTGCAGCTTCCTTCACGCTGGGCAGGGCATTGGCCATCGCAACGCCTTTTCCGGCGTATCGGAGCATCGCGATATCATTCTCAGAATCACCGCATGCCATCACATTTTCAGCGGCGATCCCCAGTTCGTTAGCGAGTATCTTCAATGAGACTCCCTTATCGATCCCCTTCGGCATGACTTCGCCGAAATACGGATCTGAAATAAACAGGTTGATCAGCCTGCCGTAAGACTCTTTCAGTCTGAAAAGCAGATCATCCACCTGATCCGGTTCACCGCAGATCAGCAGCTTGTTGACCGGGCGGGGAATTTCCCTGAGAAAATCTTTGCTGACCACCACCTTCATCTTGCTTGAAAATTCCTCGATTCCGACATAGCGGTTGGGTTCCATGCCGGCGATGATCGTATCACCTTTGTAGGTGATGACACAGATACCCGGATATTCTTTTGCCGCCTGATAGACCGGTCCGATCATTTCGTTCGGGAGGCGGTAATCATGGATCACATCCCAGGTCCTGCAGTCGATCACCTGTCCGCCGTTAAATCCCATCACATAGCCGCCGTACTTGTCCATCTCAAGGTCTCTTGCCACATGCAGAACCCCATGAACGGGCCTGCCGGAAGCCAGCGCGATGGTCTTGCCCTTCTTCATCAGGTCGATCAGAGCTGCCCGGGTGGTCGGCGGTATTTTCTTTTCCGGCGTCGTCAGTGTTCCGTCCAGATCAAGTGCGATCAGTTCATAATCCATCATTCAGTATCCTTATCCTAATTATTCTCCAAACCGTCCGTATTCTTCACCGCAGAAAATGTGCGCGTAACCCGCGGAGTAGTCTCCAGTGCTTTCATCTTCGCTGCCTTTTTTTGCCGTGAGCCTGAAGCCGGTCTGCTTCTCGAACAGCATCACGCAGTCGGATCCGCCAAACAGGAAATAGCCGACATCCTGACCTTTTTCGACTGTCGCGCCGGGTTTGATCTCATCGACAAAATTGCAGCTTGAGACCTGTCCCATACCCACCGGGATCATCGCGACCAGTCCATACTCTTCGGTCTCGATCAGCAGGACACCGCGGGTCTCGCAGCTCTGCCAGGACAGCGTGTTGGACTCGAGCACATAGAGCTTCGTCTCGGGATTCCAGTAAACGATGCCTCCCACAGCATTTGCATAGGGGACATTGTACACGGCTTTGACTGTTCCGCTGACCGGGCTGTGATAGCGATGATAATCATTGTAGTTCAGATACGTATGGGAGAGATATCCTCCGTTAAACAGCGGTGCATACTCTTTTCCCTCTTCACCCAGAAGCTGTTCGACGGTGATGAAACATGAGTCTTTGATGACGACACCGTCTGCTTTCTTGACCGGATCAGCCTTGAATCTGCCGTCCTCGTCGATATCCCACACGCCCTGCGGAAGCGAATCAGCCGGCGAAACGACCACTGCGTCATTATCCGGTTCACTGACCGGCCGGACATCCGGACTCGACAGTTTGCGGGAGAAGAACTGGTTAAATGTCTTCCAGTTGTCAGAAGACTCATACCAGCCTTTGTCGAGATTCCACGTGGGATCTTCTTTCAGCATGTCCAGGTATTCAGGTTTCCATGATTCCTCAGTGTCAAGGAAATCCCGCCAGGTGTTATTGTATTCGGTCAGCCACTTGTATACCGGCTCCAGATATTCGACTGACGGATAGAACAGTTCCTTACCTTTAAGTTCATCGAGCGGCTGGTCCATCAGCCAGTATACATACAGAATGCTCTGGTCGCATTTTGTCGCGAAATCCTCATAGCGCTCATCGACCATGATGTTCCACGGCATACAGGTCGTCGTATAGTCCAGAAAATCGTAGATCTCATCCAGGCTCTGAACGGGATTAGTCTTCTTGTCAGGATTGATTTTTGCAGCCGCGGCGATCGATTCTTCCATATACTGCTCCACGTCGGGATTGGCTTTCAGCATCGCGCGGAAAGACTCGGACGCCTGATGTTCCTGCGCCGGTTCGGGGGCTGCCTCTTTCGAATGCAGATGTTCAAACGCGAACAGTCCGATCAGAACTGCGATTATAACAGCCAGCACGATTTTCCATGTGTGTTTATTCTTCATTGTTTTGCCCTTTACTTATGTGATGCCTTGGAAAACGGACAGCGTTTTCCGATACACTGGTTATTCATTGACGAATAGCGGCATATGACTTCATTCTTTTCCATCTCGATACCGAAATGCTCTTTGACAAAATCGACCGCCTTCAGGATCGACAAATAGGAATCCCTCTTACAGCATCTCGGTCCGCCGATCCCGGCGATGCGCTCAAGCGACTCAGCCGTCATTTTGTGTGACAGCGCGAACGGTTCATTTTCAAGCGGTGTAGATCCGGAGATGATCGAAATGAACATGCCCGTGCTGATTCCCGCACCGCATGCGCCCCAGAAACCGCAGGCTCCGCCGGGAACACTTTTCCCGCGGCTCATCATCTCGGTCAGTGCGCTGCGCAGATCGATCTCTCCGCCTGCGTTCCTGTATGCCGTCAGCAGAGCTGCCCCGACCATCACATGGTGTTCCGGTCCGTGCATATGGCAAAACGGCATGTCCATCATTTTTTGGATGATCACAACCGGATCTTTCGAGGTCTCCTTCATGCAGATGCCGATGACCGCATCCAGCCCCTGTGTATGGCATTCGTTACACACGTAATGCCCATTGACGCAGCGGGTTTTGCTGTTTTCTTTTTTATGACAGATCGCGCACTCCATCAGTTCATCTGTTTCCAGATACTCAAGCGGAGCCTTGCAGATCAGGCATTCTTCTTTCATCACTCTGTTGCGCTGTCCTTTGGTCTGCATAAATTACATTCTGCCCTATCAGTATACCATGGACGGCGGCAAATTTGCATTTTTCGGCTCCATATGGTAATCTTTCGACTGAGGTGGAAGTATGAATAATAAGGGTATGACACATCGATATTCTTTTCTGTCGATCATATGCGTCAGTATCCTGGTGATCACAATGCTCTCACAGGCCGTGTGGGCAGCGCCGTCATCAGAGGAACTGAAGAAAGAACAAGCCGGCAAGCAGGGAGAGCTGGATTCACTGAATGCGCAGCAGGCCTCCCTCAACGACGAGCTTGATGCTTGTATCGATCAAATCGCCCAGGTCAAAGAAGATCAGGAAAAAACTGCGGTCCAGCTTGAAAAAGCGCAGGCCGAAGTAGAGAAGCAGTATGACACGATGGGAGAGCGGATCCGTTTTATGTACGAAGACGGCAACTCTTCTCTTATTGAAGTACTGCTCGAATCCGAGACGATGGGTGAATTCGTAAACCGGGCTTACTACATTTCCACGATCAGCGATTATGACCGGAAAATGCTTGAAGAGCTCGA
>CACYEU010000076.1 GCA_902773445.1 uncultured Lachnospiraceae bacterium
ATCATGATCACCGGCATCATGGTGATCACATCGATCACAAAGCACGAACCGTTCAGACCGAATATCGCGGGGATCATCGTCGCGTCGGCACTGTGCGCGGGTGTGATCACATTTGTCCCGAGAATCTGGAGATAGCACGAAAGGAGATCAGCATGGAATTCAAAGAAGTGATCAGAAAACGTTACTCATGTAAGGCTTATTCCGACCGCCAGGTCGAAGATGATAAACTGAACGCGATCCTTGAAGCCGGACGGCTCGCGCCGACCGCGAAAAATCTGCAGGAGCAGCATGTCTATGTGCTTCAGTCAGAAGAGGCTCTTGCAAAAATCGATGCCGCGACGCCGTGCCGTTACGGCGCTCCGACCGTTCTGCTTGTCGCTTTTGACAGCGAAGACGTCTTCACATATCCCGGCGGCAAGCGCGATTCAGGCATCGAGGACGCGGCGATCGTCGCGACACAGCTGATCCTGGCAGCCGCCGACGAAGGTGTCGACAGCTGCTGGCTCAACAATTTCGACCCCGACAAGCTGGCCGAGGCATTTGATCTGCCGGAAAACGAAGAGATCCTGATGTTGCTCGATCTCGGCTACGCGGCAGAAGGCGCGGCACCGCTGCCGAACCACTTCAACCGCAAACCGCTCGAAGAGACCGTGACATGGGTCAGATGACCGGTTAAAAACATCAGCAGGGCACGATCGTCAGAATTCTTCCTGGATCGTGCCTTTTCTGTATGCTTTGATAAGCGCCTTCAGATCTTCGATCTGAGAGGCGAATTCTTTGCCTTTGTCAGTGTCGGCGACGAGCTGTCTCTTTTCCCGCACTTCAACGATCTCAAGCTTCGGAGCGAAGAACTCCTGCGTGCCGTCGGGCTGAAGCGGGCTGTAGGGTTTGTGCTCGACGAGCGCCATATGATGTGAATTATAGATCAGTGTATAACCGGCGATACCGGTCGTCTTCTGGTAAGCTTTCGATATGCCGCCGTCGATGATGTAGAGAAGACCGTCGGCTTTTCTGGGACTCTCACCGTCTTTGATCTTGACCGGCACGTGGCCGTTGATGATCCTGGACACAGCCGGGTCGAGGCCGAATTCGCGGATGATCTTTTCGACCGGTTCGCGCTCGTTGATCAGCGAGTAGTAGGCGCCCTTTGTCTCTTTGTGCGTGGCCTTGTCCGCGATGAACGCTCTCTCAAATGTTGTCATCTTGTCTTTTCCGAACAGCGGAGAATTGCTGCCGTTCCACAGGTACCACATCAGATCTCCGGGATAGCCGCCCTCGATGGCATGTTTGGGATCGAAGAACTGTTTTCTCATCTGGTCATCAAGATACTCCAGCAAGGCGCGCCCGTGATGGGCTTCTCCTGCCAGTTTGACATCGATAAATTCACCGTCTTGTGTCATCGGAACGCAGCCGTGGTACAGCAGGTTGCCGTTGACGATTTTGAACAGCGAACCGTGATCGAACAGGAACTTGATATGTGCCTGAAGTTTCTCGGAGTGCTTGAACGACGCTTCGAGCGCACGCATGACAAACAGCTCTTCCTTTGACAGCTCGTACGGGTTCTTCGGGTCGATCGTCGGAAGGAACGTGTCTTTGAGCGGATAGCTGACCCCTTCAACCTCAACGGTCTTTTCCTCCCAGTTGATCTTATCGAGCAACAGACGGCGGTCCATATTGTACTCGGGATGCGCCATGATGCGCTGTCCCTCGACTTTATACATGATGACCGAGATCGCCTTGTTCATCTTGGAGGCCATTCTCATACTGACCGGATCGAACCGGTTCTCGTCGTAGACATGCGGTTTAAATGCTTCGCACGGATCATCCCAGTAGATCGAGGCGGCCAGTGAAGTCAGCGGTCTTAAATTGATTCCGTAACCAACCTCAAGCATATCGAAGTTGTTGTAGCCGATATTGTTGCGGAGCACGTTGGCGATGCAGGCCCAGTTGCCGGCCGCGGCACCCATCCAAAGGACGTCGTGGTTGCCCCACTGAAAATCGACATCCTCGAGTCCGCACAGATAATCCATGATCCGGTCCGGA
>CACYEU010000077.1 GCA_902773445.1 uncultured Lachnospiraceae bacterium
AGACATTGACAGAGATTGGACCTTAATGACAGGAGGAAATACTGTTATGGCTCCTGCGATGCAGATCGATATTCAGGAATACATGACCAAAGGCGTTGAGCGAATCGTCGCTGAAGCCATTAAGGCGACACTCAGGAATCCCCGGGAGAGCGCATTCATGGCCCGCTTTGCGGCGTCAAGCAGAAAAGCGTCTAAAAAGAGAAAGCAGGCACAGCAGCAAGGCGAGCATATTCCGCCGTTTTTGATTGCGAGCATTACAAGCCAGTGCAATCTTCACTGTGCGGGGTGTTATTCCCGCTGTACAAACGCGACCGTTGACACTGCGCCGGCAGAGCTGTTAAGCAGCGAAGAATGGACACGCATATTCCGGGAGGCTGAGGAGATGGGCATCAGTTTCATCCTCTTAGCAGGCGGCGAACCGATGCTCCGACGCGATGTGATCGAAGCGGCGGGCACAGTTCCGGGCATCCTGTTTCCGATCTTCACGAACGGTACGTATATGGATACCCGCTATTTTGGGCTGCTGGACCGATGCCGCAATCTGGTCCCGATCATGAGTATTGAGGGCGGAAGGCAGATCACAGACGAGCGCCGCGGCCCCGGTGTCTATGACCGGCTGATCAAAAACATGGATGAGTGCCGCAGGAGACAGCTGATCTTCGGCGCGTCGATCACAGTGACAACGAAGAACATCAGAGAAGTCACCTCCGAAGATTTCGTCCGCGAAATTGAAGAAAGAGGCTGTAAGGCAGTGATCTACGTTGAGTATGTTCCGGTTGACAGCGACCGGGGAGCCGATGCGGGTCTTGCGCCGGGAGATGCTGAGCGGGACTATTTGACCGGTGAGATCGCGCGCTTGCGCCGTGAGCATCCGGAGATGGTCTATATTTCATTCCCCGGAGATGAAAAGAGTTCCGGCGGCTGTGTTGCAGCGGGCAGAGGATTTTTCCATATAAACGTTCACGGCGGCGCGGAACCGTGTCCGTTTTCACCATATTCGGACGTCAACGTCAAAGAGTCATCCCTGCGGGAAGCTCTGCAGTCCCGCCTGTTTAAAGCTTTGCAGGACGATGGGATCCTCGCGGACGATCATGAAGGAGGATGTGTGCTTTACGAGAAGCGCGATCAGATCGAAGCGCTGCTGCACATGTTACAATAGAAACACAGTTAACATTCAATGAAAGGCAGGAATGTAAATGAGTCATCCATACGATGTATTGGTGATCGGGGGCGGCGTCTCAGGAATGATGGCCGCGATCACAGCAGCTGAAAACGGCGCGGAAGTTGTTATTCTTGAGGGAAATGACCGGGTCGGCAAGAAGATCCTGTCGACCGGCAACGGACGCTGCAATTTCACCAACGAACAGCTCGGCGTTGAAAACTACTATGATGCTGATCCGGCGTTTGTAAAGCCGGTTCTCGATCAGTTTTCAAACCGGGACCTGATCAATTGGCTGCAGAGCATCGGTGTCGATTCAAAAGTACAGAGCGGACGTGTTTATCCCGCCAATGAGCAGGCGACGGCGATTCTCGACATTCTGCGGCTGCAGATGAACCGCCGTTTTGTCAGGGCCGAGACATTTAAAAAAGTCAGGTCGATCAGAAAGAATGACGGTTTGTTCGAGGTCTCAAGTGTCAACGGTGAGTTTGCCGCGAAGAAAGTCGTACTCGCGTGCGGATCTAAGGCGGCACCGCATACCGGATCTGACGGATCGGGCTATCTGCTGGCCGAGAAGCTCGGTATGAAGGTGAAGAAGCCTCTTCCGGCACTGACCAATCTTCGCCTCAACGCACCTTACAGCCAGGAGTGGGACGGGGTCCGTGTCGACGGAACGATCACGATCCTTGTGGACGGCAGGGAAGTTGCTTCTGACACAGGACAGCTTCAACTGACAGACTATGGTGTTTCCGGAATTCCGACTTTCCAGGTCAGCCGCTATGCGATTCGCGCGCTTGATGAGGGAAAGGAAGTTCAGGCGATCCTGTCATTCCTGCCGGGAATGGATGAGGAACAGGCATTCGACTGTCTGATGGCGCGGTATGAACGCGTCAAAGAGTATCTTGCGCGCGACTTTTTCATCGGTCTGCTCCCGAAGAAACTGGCAGCAGTTCTGATCAAGCAGGCAGGCTTCAGACACAGCAAACCGATCCGCTATATCGGGGAGGATGGAGTCCGCAAACTTGCGAAGCTGATGAGCGGGATGAAGACCGATGTCAGAGGACACGGAAACTTTAAACAGGCACAGGTCTGTTCAGGAGGTGTCCTGACAAGCGAACTTGTGCCCGGCACCCTGGAAAGCCGCAAGAACCCGGGACTGTATCTGGCCGGCGAACTGATCGATGTCGACGGTATGTGCGGCGGCTACAATTTGCAATGGGCATTTTCAAGCGGAGCTGCGGCAGGTAAAGCGGCAGCAGGAAGATAAGGAGGATATTATGGAGAAAATCGTACAATTCTTAAAAGACGCTCAGGTCTATTATCTCGCGACAACAGACGGCGATCAGCCGCGCGTCAGACCGTTCGGCACAGCGCATGTTTTCGAAGACAAACTCTATATCCAGACAGGCAAAGTCAAGGAAGTCTCGAAGCAGATCCACGCAAATCCAAAAGTTGAGATTTGTGCATTTAAGGACGGCACCTGGCTGCGCATAGCCGGCACACTGGTTGAGGATGACCGTCTTGAGGCAAAGGAATCGATGCTTGACGCTTACCCGGAACTCAAGAGCATGTATGCGGCAGACGACGGTAATACTGAAGTCTTCTATTTCAAAGACGCTGTCGCGACATTTGCGTCATTTATGGCTGCGCCCGAAACAATCGAATTCTGATCATCGTATAAGGATTAGAGAGGAATACTCCGATGCAGGAAATCAAATGTCCAAACTGCGGTAAAGTTTTCCAGGTCGACGAGAGCGGCTACACACAGATCGTACAGCAGGTCCGTGACAGGGAATTCGATCAGGAACTGAAACGCAGGGAAGCTGAACTTGCGCGAAAGAAAGAGGACGACCTTGAGATCGTACGGCTCGAA
>CACYEU010000078.1 GCA_902773445.1 uncultured Lachnospiraceae bacterium
AAGCTTGCGCAGCGCCTCGCAAAGGCTGAGGCTTACGGCCCGATCACTCAGGGGATCGCACGCCCGGTCAACGATCTGTCACGCGGCTGCTCGGCTGACGATATCGTCGGTGTCGTCGCGATCACGGTCGTACAGTGCCAGGCCTATGCTTAAAGCAAATTGATGTTAGACAGACTGCCACGCCCGGAGGTGTGGCAGTCTTTTTATAAAACCGGAGGATCTGCTGATGTCCGGAATAGAGCGAATCGAACAAACCTATATGCTGAGCGGGAAAGCGATCGATGAGATCTCCGAACAGATCGGGGATCTTCTCAGCACGCTTAAGCTGTCGCCCAAGGACATCGTCCGCTACCGGCTTTCGGTCGAAGAATGCCTTCTCCAATGGCTGGACGGGGAACCTGGTACTGACTCCGGAGAATCTCCGCAGGTAACGCTCAGGACCGGCACCCGGCTGCGCACACCGTTTATTGAGATCGACTGCGAAGGGCATCGCAGCGACCCGTTTTCGTCCTCAGACAGCGAATCTTTTGGTTCATACGGCCAGCAGCTTCTTGTCAGACTGGGTCTGTCGCCAGAATACAGGTTCATCTGCGATGACGACGGGCTGACCGGCATCAACCGCATCCATTTCAAAGTCAAAAAGCCGTCACTCAGTCAGTTAGCTCAGCTTGCGATCGTGCTGCTTGCCGCTCTTCTTGTCGGTATTACCGGAATGGTCTTTCTTCCTGACGGTCTCCGGACAACGCTCAATGAAGGATTTGTCACAGCCGTCTGCGACACATTTTTCCATGTCATCGGTCTGATCGCCGGTCCGATGATCCTGCTGTCGGTCATCTGGGGAATCTACGGGATCGGCGATGCCGAAACCTTCGGGCGCATCGGTAAGCGCATGATGCTGACATTTGTCACAATGGTCTTTATCGCGTCCGCGCTTGCGCTGCTCTGGACTCCTGTGATCGGACCCGCACTCTCCGATACTTCAGCCGGAAAATCCCAATTTGCTCAGATCGTCGAGATGATCCTCAATATCATTCCGTCGAATATCGTCGAACCGTTTGCCGAAGGCAATACCCTGCAAATCATTTTCATCGCTGTATGCATCGGTCTGACGCTTCTGTTTCTCGGCAAACAGATATCGGTGATCGCGACAGTCGTCGAACAGCTCAATTCGATGATCCAGTTCATGATGTCGGCCGTCTGCCGGTTCGTCCCGGTATTCATCTTCTTTATAGTTGTCAATCTGATCTGGTCGGGCGCTTACAAGCAGTTTTCAGATCTGTGGCTGTTTGTCCTGCTCTCGATCATCAGTTTCTATCTGTTAGTGATGATCTACACGCTCTACACTTCGCTGCGCAGGCATGTCAGGCCTTCTGTCCTGGTCAGGAAAATGCTGCCGGCTCACATGATCGCGGTCACGACTGCGTCGTCAGCTGCGACATTTGAAATGAACCGGCAGACCTGCGTCAACGAATACGGTATTGATTCATCGACGACCGGTTTCGGTCTGCCTTTGGGCATGGTGATTCAAAAGATGACGTCTGCGTTCTATCTTGTCATCACTGCACTGTTTTTCTCAAAATCTGCGATATCGGTATCGTGGCTGATCATGGCCGTCATTGTCTGTTCAACACTGGCGATCGCCATGCCGCCGGTTCCGGGCGGCGCGGCTGCCACATACCTGATCGTATTCACACAGCTCGGACTGCCGCAGGATGCTTTGAGTATCGTGATTGCGATCGATCTGTTTGCCGACTTTTTCCTGACGGCGACCGATATGTGCTGCCTGCAGCTGTCAATGATCAACATTGCTTCCAAACTCGGTCTGATCGACCGGAACAAACTCACTGACGGAGGTAAATCATGAAACGGATAAATCCCTTGTTTGTTTCGCTCATGCTCATCGCTGTCCTGCTGATGATCTGTCCGTCCTGCGGAAAACGCAGTACGTCAGATCAATCATCCAAGCAAAAAAAAGCATCGGACTGGCGCGATGAGAATGAGATCTATGCACAGACCTACGAAGCACTTGAAAAAGCCTTCCCCGGCGGTGACGGCGAGGATGATATCAGTGTTGATGACATTCTGAAATACGATAAGAGCGCGAAGATTCCGTATTTTGATTTTGACAGCAACAGGGATGAAGAGATCCAGGTCAAAGCAGCTGAAGCGCTGAAGATCGTCTGGGACGGAAAAGACGTCCCGATGTTCGGTGTGCATATTCCGTCGATCGACGGTGAGAAGAATATGTTCAAATTCTTTGAGAGCTTTAAATGCAGATCATTGGCGCTGACATTGCCGGCAGCTTGTGTCCCCCGCATTCATCAGATTCAGGGTGAGGAATACCACGGACTTTCGCGGATCGAGGGAATCACAACGCTGGTCGTCGATACGGAGAATCTGACGATCAGCGAAATGGACAATGCCGAACCGTGTACAAGCATCACTGATCTGACCATTCCCGGGACACTCGTCCCCGTCGATGTCGGCAGGTATTTCCCGAATACCGAGAGGATCACACTGATCAAGACAACCGATGATGTTCCGAATGAAACATTTGATTCCGGCATCGAAAGAAGCAGGGTCAGCGAAGTCACGTTCTGTGAGAAAGACGGATCGGATATCGAGCCTTCGATCGAGACGATCGAATTTTTCGAACGCATGAAGAACCTCCCTCAGATCAAAAAGATTAACGGCGTCGATAAGGCTGATTTTGAGCCTCCGATGACCGATGAGCTGAAGGCTGAATACGATAAGAGCGCGAAGATTCCGTATTTTGATTTTGACAGCAACAGGGATGAAGAGATCCAGGT
>CACYEU010000079.1 GCA_902773445.1 uncultured Lachnospiraceae bacterium
CGGGTCTGTATCAATTGATCTTCGGCAACGTGACGATCAATTCTCTGCGAAACGTCGAAGTCGAAGACCTTCTTGAACGTGAGCCGATCAAGATGGACTCTCCCGAGATGAGAGATTATTTCCGGGATAAGACAGTCCTGGTCACCGGCGGAGGGGGCAGTATCGGCAGCGAGATCTGCCGTCAGATCGCTGCGGTAAAGGGCTTAAAGAGGCTGATCATCTTTGATATGTACGAGAACAACGCTCATCAGATCAAACTTGAACTGACCGACAAGTATCCAAAGCTGGACCTGATCGTTCTGATCGGTTCCGTCCGGAACAGCAGGAAAGTCAAACAGATCTTTGCCGATTACAGACCGGACATCGTATTTCATGCCGCGGCTCACAAACACGTTCCTCTGATGGAAGACAGTCCGTGTGAAGCCATCAAGAACAATGTGATCGGGACATATTATACTGCTTACGCGGCAATGGCTTATGAGTGCGAGAAATTCGTTCTGATCTCAACTGACAAAGCCGTGAATCCGGTCAGCATCATGGGCGCGAGCAAGCGCATCTGTGAAATGATCATACAGACATTTGAGCGGAAGATATCCAAAGGCAAGGCGCGCGAGATCCCGGACCTTCGCTCACACGGCGGCGTTAACAATCATCCTCTTGTTATTCCGGAGCACCCGAAAACAGAGTTTGTCGCCGTGCGTTTCGGCAACGTGCTTGGCAGCAACGGATCGGTGGTTCCGCGATTCAAGGAGCAGATCGCAGCCGGCGGTCCGGTCACCGTGACCGACCCCGAGATCATCAGATATTTCATGACGATCCCCGAAGCGGCATCGCTCGTGCTGACAGCGGCTTCGTTCGGCGGCGGCGGAAATATCTTTGTGCTGGATATGGGAACACCGATCAAGATCGAAGACCTTGCAAGGACGATGATCCGCCTTTCAGGGTTGAAACCGGATGAAGACATCAAGATCGTCTACACCGGTCTGAGACCCGGCGAAAAGCTGTATGAAGAGCGTCTGATGGATGAAGAAGGTCTGAAGACGACTCCCAACGAGCTGATCAATATCGGAAAACCGATCGAATTTGACGAAGACGAATTCCTCGGTCAGCTTAAGCGCCTGATGGAAGCCGCTTATGAAGAGCGGGAGGACATCCGGGATTATATCACCGAGATCGTACCGATGCCGCAATCTGCTGAGAACGCAGGAGACGTCTCTTAAGCGATCAGTGCAACAGACAATAAGAAGACCGCACTTCGGTGCGGTCCTTTTTATTCCTTATCGCAGCAGACGATCGTGTCAGGATTTAAAGTGGAAGAGGATGCTGTCGGCTTCTTTCATTGAGTCCGGCAGCAAAAGACCATTCTCTGTCATTTCGCCGGCTTCACAGGACATGCCTGTGTTCGTCTCGGTGTACACAGCATCCGGTTTTAGTCCCCGCGGATAAATACGTTCAGATGGCAGATCGCCCCGGTCAGGAATCCTGACTGCACAGATCAGAGCCTCAGAACGGTCTTCGGAGATGTATTCCCAGGCACAGACAGGAGAGTGCGCGGGGTCAGTCAGCCTGTAATACAGACCGTTTTGGATCAGTCCGGCATAACGATGAAAATCAGTGATCTGCCGCCTGATCTCGTTTTTCTCCTCTTCGCTGAGCGTCGTGAGGTTGAGTTCATATCCGAATGTCCCGCTCATTGCAACGATCCCTCTGGTGTTGAGCGGGGTCGTACGGCCGGTAATATGATTCGGACAGGCTGACACGTGGGCTCCGACAGTCGACGAGGGATAGCCGAACGATGTACCGTACTGGATCAGCAGGCGGTCGATCGCGTCTGTATTATCGCTGCACCAGATCTGAGGTGTATAGTACAGCATTCCTGCGTCAAAGCGGCCGCCTCCTCCGCTGCAGCTTTCGATCAGAAGATCGGGATAACGCTGATTCAGTCTGTCGAGAATGCTGTACAGTCCGAGCATATAATCATAGAGGACTCTTCCCTGAGCGGCGGCCCCGTGAGAGTATGCTTCGGCGATCGAACGGTTGCAGTCCCATTTAAGGTATCTGACGGGCCCCTGATCGAGAACACGGCAGATGCTTTCGAAGACTGCGTCGGCGATTTCTCGTCTGGAAAGATCAAGCACCAGCTGATATCTGGCTCTGACAGGCTTCTCACCGGGGATCGTCAGTGCCCAGTCGGGATGCGCGCGGTACAGATCGCTGTCCTCACTGACCATCTCAGGCTCCATCCAGATCCCGAACTGCAGGCCCTCTTCATTGATCTTCCGGATCAGCTCACTGAGCGAACAGCCGAGTTTCGTCTCATTGGCATACCAGTCGCCGAGACTGCGGTAATCGTCATCACGTTTGCCGAACCAGCCGTCATCCATGACGAGCATCTCAATGCCGAGGTCATGCGCTTCTTTGGCCAGACTGACCAGTGTCTCACCGGTAAAGTCAAAATAGCATGTCTCCCAGCTGTTCAGGAGAAGAGGGCGGACCCGGTCCCGGAAACTGCCGCGGCATATATGCTGGCGGATGCATCGGTGAAGATTGTGTGACAGTGTCTGCAGACCCGTGCTGCTGAAACTCATGATCACTTCGGGGGCTGTCAGGCTTTCGCCCGGCTTAAGCGGACAGGAGAAGGTTTCATCCGCTAGTCCCATCTGAATACGCGTCTGTCCGCATTGGTCGAGTCCGGCTGAAGCCCGGAACCCGCCGCTGTAGACAAACTGCATTGCCCAGCAGTTCCCATCCGTCTCGGTCGCGTCGTGATCGAGCAGGATCATCATCGGATTGAACTGATGAGAAGAGTATCCTCTGCGGCTTCCGATCACTGTCTCACCGTGCGCCAGTGCTCTGCGCTCAGGGATATGCTCCATTGCGTGGCGCCCGTAGAAGGTCATCAGATCAAATCTGCCGGATACAAAATCAAGACTGGCCGAACCCAGCCGCTCGACAGTGACGGGTTCAGTTCCGCAGTTCGTAACAACCGCTGATCTTGTGATGATATCCTTATGGGGGAGGACGCCGTAGAGAAGGGCGACTGTAACGCCTGTCCGGTCATTTTTCAGAGTGACAGTGAGAGACTCAGCATCATCCGAATCTGACTCCGAACAGACGGCAGGCAGACCTTCGAGACGGTATTTTCCATGGGTGATTTCATGACCCTGACAGCGCAGATCACAGCCATAGGTTCCGTGATGATCTCTTACGATCAGCATCGGGCTGCGATAGTCGCCGGTACCCTGGGACGGGTATTCCTGCGGCAGACTGTCAAGCGAATATGTGCGGTCCGTTCCGGCATCATACGGATTCCCTGAAAACCCTACATCGGCATAAGTCAGGAGCTTGTCCATGCAGCTGTCAGTCCGCGGTCCGTAATGCAAATGCAGCAGGTAGCCGTAACGGTCCACCTGCATCTGATAAGATGAGTGATCGGTGTAAATTGTGATGGCCCCGGATGAGGAATCAACGGTGATTGGCATATTCATAAGCCTCCGGTATCGAGTTGACTTTATTCTATCAAAATGAGAAAACCGGTTCAATACTGATGATGTATATGGCATAATCAACTTGACGGGAAGTATGAAGGAGGTTGTTATGAAGCTGCTCGATTATGAAATACAGCATTTATCAAGAGTGCGCGCCGGACTGTCTGAATGTATGGTCCTGCTCAGAAAAAACGGGGCCTTTCCGCTGGATAAGGCCGAAGCGATTGCAGCATACGGATGCGGTGTCAGACACAGCGTGAAAGGCGGAACCGGATCAGGTGATGTTAATGTCCGTTTCGAGGTCAGTATCGAACAGGGACTGGCGGAAGCCGGATTTGATATCGTCAGCGGGGACTGGCTTGATGCCTATGACAAGTGCCGGGAGACAGCTAAAAAGGCATTCCGAAGACAGATCAGAAAAGAAGCGCGGGCCGCGGGACAGGATGTCATCACCTTCGCGATGGGTGCCGTGATGCCCGAACCGGAGCATCAGATACCGCTCACAGGAAGTGCCGATGCCGCGATCTATGTCGTATCCCGCATATCGGGAGAGGGGAACGACAGGAAAGCGGAAGCCGGCGATGTGATGCTGACAGCCTCTGAGATCAGAGACATTCTCGCTCTAGACCGGAAATATGACCGGTTCATGCTGGTTTTAAATACCGGGGGGCCTGTCGATCTGACACCGGTCAGCGATGTCGGCAATATACTGGTTCTTTCACAGCTGGGCGCTGAGACAGGCCGGGCATTGGCCGATGTGCTCCTGGGAAAAGCCGTTCCGTCAGGTAAACTTGCGACGACATGGACGTCATTCGGTGATTACTGTGAGATGGATTTTGGCGGCTATGACGACACAGAGTATCGTGAAGGCATCTATGTCGGATACAGATATTTTGACACTGTCGGCAAAAAAGCTCTCTTCCCGTTTGGTTATGGCTTGTCGTATACGGATTTCGCTTTGGGCGGCACGACTGCTGATATTGACGGGCATACTGTCTCTGTC
>CACYEU010000080.1 GCA_902773445.1 uncultured Lachnospiraceae bacterium
CAATCTGATCGAGATGAAGGGCGGCAAAGCCATGGGCATCTCCGGTATTGACGGCAGCCTGCTGCGGGCTCATATGCGCGACGAGAAGCTCGGCTATGTCGGTGATATCGACAAAGTCAATATCAAACCGGTCAATGATCTGCTCGATCGCGGCTATATCCCGGTCGTCTCTTCGCTTGCCTGGGGACACGGAGGATTGGTGTACAATATCAACGGCGACACAGCCGCGGCTTATATCGCAGGTGCTTTGGGAGCTGAGCGTCTTGTTATGCTGACCGATATCAGCGGCATCCTGCTTGATAAAGACAATCCCGACACACTGATCTCCGAGATCGATGTCGAAGAGCTGCATGAACTGTGTCAAAAAGAGAATATCTCGGGCGGCATGATGCCGAAAGTCAAAAGCTGCATCGACGCGATCGATATGGGAGTCGGCAGGGTCACGATCCTCGACGGCCGTGTCGAGCACTCGATCCTGATGGAGCTTTTGACAAACGAAGGCGGCGGCACGATGATTATTCCGGCGGAGGATTAAATGATGGATTTTGAACATTTGACAACTGAACAGTGGATGGCAGCGGACGCAGCACATCTTGCGCATACATACGGCCGTTTCCCGGTCGTCGCCGAGAGCGGGCACGGATCGATCCTTGTCGATCAGGACGGAAAAGAATACATTGACTTCGGCGCAGGCATTGGCGTCAATGCGTTCGGCTATTGTGATCCGGAGTGGGAGAGCGCTGTCAGCGCGCAGCTTGCAAAGCTCCAGCACACATCGAATCTCTACTATACAAAACCGTGCATCGAGCTGGCTGATCAGCTCTGTAAGCGGACCGGCATGAGCAAGGTCTTCTTCAGCAATTCAGGCGGCGAAGCCAATGAGTGCGCGATCAAAGCTGCGCGCCAGTATGCGGCAGAGCATAAGGGAAGCGATTATTCGACGATCATCACGCTTAAGGAAAGCTTTCACGGAAGAACGCTTGCGACACTGGCGGCGACCGGACAGGTTCATTATCATGAAAAGTTCCTGCCGCTGACCGGCGGATTTGCTTACGGAGACACTTCAGATCTCGACGAGGTCCGCAAGCTTGTCGAGCGTGAAAAAGCTGCCGGTATTCTGATCGAATGCGTCCAGGGCGAAGGCGGCGTCAATGTCATGGACCGCGATTTCGTCAGAGGGATCGAAGCGATCTGTCAGGAGACCGGGGCGCTTCTTCTGGTCGATGAAGTTCAGACCGGCAACGGCCGGACCGGAAAGCTGTACTCATACATGCACTACGGCATTTCACCTGATATTGTGTCGACAGCGAAAGGGCTCGGCGGAGGACTGCCGATCGGCGCGACACTGCTGTCTGAAAAATGCGCGGATGTATTCAGCCCCGGCGACCACGGTTCGACATTCGGAGCAAATCCGGTGGTCTGTGCGGGAGCCGTCAGCATTATCAGCCGTCTGGACGAAGCATTCTTAGATGATGTGCTCAGAAAAAGCGATCTCGTGCGCAGCACGCTGACCGGAAAACCGGGGATCAAGGCTGTGGACGGTCTCGGACTGATGATCGGCATCACGACTGAAAAGCCGGCCGGTGAGATCGTCAGCGAATGCCTGAAGAACGGTCTTCTTTGTCTGACCGCGAAGACGAAAGTCAGACTGCTGCCTCCGCTTAATATTTCTGATGAAGACTTGAAGCAGGGGCTTGAGATACTTGCAAAAGCATGTGAACCGTGATCGGGATGAACATGATCAATTATCATTCGTATATTATTAATGAAAGGACATATAAACTATGAAAGCACACGAACTGCAGGGCAAACACTTTTTAAAACTTCTCGATTTCACACCCGAAGAGATCCAGGGATTCATCGATTTCGCGATCGAGTTGAAGGCGATGAAGAAGGCAGGACAGCCTCACCGCTACTGTGAAGGCAAGAATATCGTACTTCTGTTCGAGAAGGACAGCACAAGAACGCGCTGCGCATTTGAAGTGGCAGGCGCCGACCTCGGTATGCATCCGGTCTATCTCGGACCGTCCGGTTCACAGATGGGCAAGAAGGAGAGTATCGAAGACACAGCCCGTGTGCTCGGAAGAATGTTCGACGGTATTGAATACCGCGGATTCGGTCAGGCGATCGTAGAAGACCTGGCGGCCAATGCCGGCGTACCGGTCTGGAACGGACTGACCAACGAATTCCACCCGACGCAGGTTCTCGCGGACTTTATGACGATGCAGGAAGAACACGGACCGCTCAAAGGCCAGAAACTTGTCTATATGGGCGACGCACGGTTCAATATGGGCGATTCGCTGATGGTCGGCTGTGCCAAGATGGGTATGCACTTCGTCGCGTGCGCACCGGCTAAGTACTGGCCGAAGCAGGAATTGATCGATACCTGCAAAGAGATCGCGAAGGAAACCGGCGCAACGATCGAATTCTCGGAAGATCCGTATGAGG
This sequence comes from uncultured Lachnospiraceae bacterium, assembly GCA_902773445.1. Taxonomy (GTDB): domain Bacteria; phylum Bacillota; class Clostridia; order Lachnospirales; family Lachnospiraceae; genus RUG842. The sequence goes on from CACYEU010000080.1 coordinate 2,449, forward strand.
CCGTCAAGGGCGCGCAGGTCATTTACACGGATGTCTGGGTATCGATGGGAGAGCCCGATGAAGTCTGGCAGGAGCGGATCGACGATCTGACACCGTACCGCGTCACAAGCGAGATCATGGCGGCAGCAGGCCCGCAGTGCCGGTTCATGCACTGCCTGCCTTCGTTCCATGATGTCAAGACAAAGATCGGTAAAGACATTTATGAGAAATACGGGATCGACTGCATGGAAGTCGCCGACGATGTCTTCGAGAGTGATGCCTCGATCGTCTTTGATGAGGCAGAGAACCGTATGCATACGATCAAGGCTGTGATGGCAGCGACACTGTAAATCAGCTGTACATACAAACGAACACCTCCCTGTATAGAATGATCTGTGAAAAGAACATTTGATGCAGGGAGGTTTTATGATGGAATGGACAGGTTTATCGCTGGCACTGACAGGAACGGTCGTTTCGGCCGGAACGGTCATCTATGCGCTGTGGCAGCTGCTCGATATTCTCGCCGACTGGATCGATGAGCGCGAATTGTGTAAGAGTGAGCCCCGTCACTGAAAGAAAGGCCGGAGCAAAAGCACCGGCCTTTTGTGTTCAGTCTTTATTGTCGATGTGCACATCCATGTGAGGATACGCGAACTCGAGTCCTTCGGCTAAGAAGCGGTTGTAGATCGATTCGAGCAGACGCCACCGGGTCTGCCAGTATTTAGCGTTTCTGACGCGCGAACGCGAGCAGATGATCACCGCGCTGTCGTCGAGTGTATGAACGAAGACATGGACGCTGTCTTCTCCGCGGTCTTTGCAGGTTTCTTCGTCTTTCCACACTTCGTCGCGGATCAGTTCTTTGGCGCGGGCGATATCAGTTCCGTACGGAATTGAATAGCGCAGGTCAAGCGTCCGGAATTCTTCGAGTGTCTGATTGATCACACTTTTCGAGGTCAGAAGCTGATTCGGAATGATGATCGTCTGTTCATCGAGTGTCTTGAGCTTCGTAAAGAACAGGCCGATCTCAGTGACAGTTCCCTCATTGTGGTCCGAATTCTCAATGATATGGTCGCCGACTTTGAACGGTTTGAGCAGCATGATGATGATACCGCTCGCGACATTGCTCAGATTATCCTTGAGGCCGAGGACGATGGCGAGCCCGATCGAGCCGAGCAGCGTCAACAGTGACGACGTCTTAAAACCAAGGCTGTTCAGCAGGAACAGGATCAGGACAAGATAAAGAATGATCTTGATGATCGTTCCGAGAAACAGTACGGCACCCTTGTCGACATCTTCTTTTTTTCTGAGACGCTTCATGAAGTGCTCGCACAGAGCCGTGATGATCCTTGACAGGATCAGGAAGAGGATGACCGCGACAACGATCTTTACTCCGACCCAGGCTGCATTTCCGGCAGTGGCATTTTTAAAAAGACCCGTGAATGACTTCTCAAGCTGCTCCATAGTTAGGCTCTCCTTAATTGACAACATCTTCTTTAATATATAGTATAACATGGTTTGCGGGATCAATCGACTCATAGTATAATCAATGAACCGGCCTTCAGAGGCTTTACTTTAGTATGAATGCAATCAACGGCAAGGAGTACCATCAGATGACGAATCAGAATCAAGCTGAAGCACAGGGAAAAGCGGCGGTCAACGTGACATGTCCGCATTGCGGCAAAGAATCAGCCTATGAGATGTGGACGTTGATCAACACGGATCAGCATCCTGAGATGAAGCAGGCTGTCAGAGACAGGTCAGCTTTTGTTTTCAAATGCCCGGAGTGTGGTGAGGAGACACCGCTCGACTACGGATTCGTCTATCAGCAGCCGGATCTCAGGATCATGATCCAGTATGAGACAGACCCGGCCAAAGCCGACAGACTCGAGGAGCTTTTGTCAGATATCAGCAATCCGACCGTTAAAAATCTGCGCGGAGCCAACTACCTTTTCAGGCTTGTCAGGACAGCCAATCAGCTGGCCGATAAGCTGGCGATCTTTGACGCCGATTTCGATGACAGGATCGTTGAGATCTATAAGCTGACATTGCTGGCGGCGCTGCGGCGCGAGCATCCTGAGTATGATCCGGCTGACGGTGAGATGATCTTCTTTAAGGATGGTGACGGCGAGTATAAATTCCAGATCATGCAGGGGGATCAGAACTTCGGAACGATCGGATTCAACGAGTCGGCTTATGAGAAAATTGCGAACGATCTGGTCGGAATTATGTGTGATATTAGACAAGAACTCCCAGTTGTAAACCGTCAGACCGCCGTTGATCTGATGAAGATCATCAGTGATCGTTAAATTTCTATAAATCCGCAAAAAAACGGTTGACACTGACCCAGTCACGGTGTTAATATATACAAGCTGACCCCGCGGGGGTCGGTGCGCAGCTTGACAACAGAACAATAGACAACAACCCTGAAGATTCACGA
>CACYEU010000081.1 GCA_902773445.1 uncultured Lachnospiraceae bacterium
ATTGTGCCACGAAATGGCCGATTTTGCAAGTAAATGCAACTGCCGTATCCTTGCGGGTACGGCAGCCAAACGCGTATCTATGAATATTTAAGCGCTTAAGTCTTATCGTATTTTCTGTGTTTTCTGATCAGCACGATCAGACTGCCTGTCGCCGCGATCATGATCAGAGCCGCGAACATACCGCCGAAATTCGCGATGATCTTGACACCGTCGACGCCGACCGCCGCGATCATGATATAGCCGACGCCCATCGCGATGACTGTCCAGACGATCTTGAGCCATTTCGGTGCCTCCGGACTTTCGGGAGCAATACCGCTCGTTGAAATGCCGCCCATGACGACCGCATTCGAGTCGCAGGCCGTAACGGTCGACAGGAATATCAATATGACGAAGAGCGGGACAACGATCTTACCGCCCGGCTGGGTTGAAAGCATCTCGTACGGAACATTTTCAACGCCGGCGTCGTAGGCGGCTTTCAGATCAGCCGCGCCGCTGTGGCTGGTCCACAGCGCGGAACCGCTGACGATGATCATCCAGAAAGCGGAGGCTGCCGCGCAGACTGCCATATACATGCCGATGACCTGCTTGACTGTCCGTCCTTTTGCGATCCTCCCCATAAATGCTCCGGACGTCGGCGCCCAGGCCATCCACGAGAACCAGTAGAAGGTCGTCCACCACTGCGGCCACTGGCTTCCGGCCGACTCACCGGTTATCAGGATCCTCTGGAGGAAAGTTCCCAGAAAACCGCCGAATGCTTCAGTCGACAGATTGAACAGGAACGATGCGTTGGAAGCAATCAGCATGAAGATCAGAAAGATCGCAAATCCGACGACATTGACATTTGACAGGAGTTTGACACCTTTCTGGAGGCCTGATACCGCTGAGGCTATGACCGTCGAAGCCAGGACGATGCCGACGACGAGCCAGAGGCGTTTGTCTGACGGCAGTCCGGTCAGCTTGGCGATGCCGCCGGATATATTCATGAACGCCTGCGCGACGCTTCCGGCCATGCCGCAGCTGATTGAAAAGAGTGTCACCGCGTCGATCACCTGCATCCAGAACGGTTTATAGACCCGATCGCCGAGAAGCGGCGAGACCTCGGATGCGATCGAGAACGGTTTCTTCGCGTTGTAATACATAAATGCGAAGACGACAGCCGGCAGGGTATACATCGCATACGGGATGATCGTCCAGTGCAGGAACATCGTCTCCATCGAGAACTTCAGCGCCTCGGGTGTTCCGCCCTCAATGCCGTAGATCTCAGTCGGAGGATAATAAAAATGCGCGATCGGCTCGCCGGGTCCCCAGAACAGGATTCCTGCAGCCATGGTCGTGCACAGTGTGATCGTAAACCAACTGAACGTCGATAATTCCGGCTTGGCTTTCTCGCCGCCGATGCGCACCTTTCCAAATCCCGAAAACGCCGCCCACAGTGAGACCGCCACGATGGCAAGCGCCAGAATGCTTGCGAGCCAGCCGGCATTTTTAATGATCCAGTTGTTGAATGAATTGATCAGCCCGAGAAAATGCTCATGGCTGACAATACTGAGCAGAACGAATGCCGCCAGAACGATAAACGGTGGAAAGAAAGCGATCTTTCTCAATTGATTCTGTTTCTCCATATGCATCCCTCCTTCTTTCAGTTCCTAGTATAAGTCCCCGCGCCGATCAGCGAGAACGGTATTGAGTTCCCTCTCAAATGCGATTCGGGTCGGATCGACCTGCCCGTAAACGATCGTTTCCTCACTCTCATCCGCCTGCGCGATGACCTCACCGGTCGGTCCGCAGAGCATGCTGTGTCCGGCAAAGAATTCGTCGCCGCAGGCGCCGGTTTGGTTGACCGCGGCGATATAGACCAGGTTGTCGAGTGCGCGGCAGGCTGCGTTTAAATCCCACCATCTCGTGTAATAGGAATTGCCCCGCCATGCCGACGGTACCAGAATCACCTGCGCGCCTTTCAGCGCCAGCGCCCTTGCTGTCTCAGGAAAACAGAGGTCATAGCAGATCAGGCATCCGATCGCGCCAAGCTCAGTCTCCCAGACAGGCAGATCTCTGCCCGGTGTAAAGATCCCTTTTTCCGCCGCGATCAGATGTGTCTTATCCGTACTTCCGACTAATTCACCGTGATCATCGATCAACCACGCGCTGTTAAAAACCTGCTCTCCCCTCCGCTCAAAAATCGGCAGCAGAATATACACGTGCTTGATAGCCGCGATCCCGAAAAACGGCGCGATACGCGGATCATCCTTTGTATAAGCTCTCTTAGCCGCCTGATTCAGATCAGCACCGACATATCCTGTCATGATGCCCTCGGGCAGCACAATAAGCCGTGCGCCATGATCAGCTGCATTCTCAATAGCTGTCAGCGCGCGTTCAATATTTTGCGCTTCATTGAGAAAAGAGCATTCCATCTGAATCAATGCAATTTGATACAATTCTGTTGTCATTTGAATCACCGGGAAGAAAGAGAAAAACTTTACTCTTGTATAGTATTGTAATATATTTTTCTGAAAATTTACAGTCTTCTGAAAATGAAAAGCTGCCGTACCCTTCCGGGCACAGCAGCTTAGTATGGTGCTGGATTATTTGGAATCAGTTATTTCAGCATAATGAAATGCTTGCCTTTGTATTTAAAATATCCTTCATCTTCGAGTTTGCTCATCTCCCTCGACAGGGCGCTTCGGTTCACGCACAGATAACGGGCAAGCTTCTCTTTTGTAAACGGCAGATTGAATTCATTACTCCTCTGCCTACCGGATTCATATTTAAGGAAAGCCAGGAGTTTACCCTTGATCGACGGCGATGAAAGAATATCGAGATGCCTGTACTGCTCGGTACTTGCGTGCTCAAGAATACTGACCAGATTCTTTAAGATCTGGACACCGGTCTCTGTTTCAAAAAAGCTCTGATCGCTGAACACTGCGCTTTCGATACTGTAGGCTGTGACCGGTGTCTCCGCCTTATAGCAAAACCGACTCTTCATACCGGGGTTTCGAACGACTTCCCCTCCGACGATCTGCCCGCCTTTGAGGACCTTGATCAATACTTCATCCCCATTTTCAAAAATACGCGTCACATTGACGCGCCCTTCAAGCAGAGCTGACAGAGCGTTCCAGCATGAGCCCTGGTTGATAATCGTCTCACCCTTTTTAAATTCAGTGATGTGCCCGATTTTCCGGTCAATCAAATCCTGAACGCCCTGTTCAGGAATATCGAGCACTAATTTTGATGCGGAGAGTTTTTTCAGAAGTTGCTGCCGGTCCATAGTTTTCCTCTTTGAGAAGCTCGTGTTCGGAATTATTATTTACTGCAATTTGCATTTAAATAAAATTCCATTTTAATGAAAAACACTTGCTTGTCAAGAGGACATTTTCAGCTCCTGTTCAAGAGCCCGAAAACCGTTGCATAAGCAACTATTTCTCGCAGTAGAACGCGATGCCCTCCTGCTTCCAGCCATAGTTCGGAAGCGTGTTGTATTCATTTAACGATTTGGTAAAATGATGTGACCCGCGCTGCAGTTTCTTGTTATAAACGCGGTAGACCGGCGTGTACCCGCCGGAATAGAAGATCGGGTTTCCGCTGTTGTCGATGCGCCAGCCGTATCTGGCCGTCAGCACATTGACTTCATTCACGTCACTCGTATAGTGATGATCACCCGACTTCGGATTGTAAAGCCGGTAGACACCGTCGCCGATGAGCGGCGCATGCCAGCCGATGCCCTCCTGCCTCCAGCCGTAACTTTTGGCGAGAACATTGTACTCATTCTTGCTTGAAGTCCACAAATGTTCCTTGCTTTTCGGATTGTAGAGGCGGTAAATGGCCTTCATCGGGATCGGATAACCCCTGCTCTTCCGCAGGCTGTCGATCGCCTTTTTGAAATCGACGATCCCCCATCCGTACTGGATATCCTGTCCGTTGATCTTCCCCTGATTTCCGGTCTTTCGCACCGCCGTCGCTTTCAGCAATGTCATAAACTCCGCCTGCGTCATAGCATTACTCAGACTCTTGCAGAGCAGTGCCAACGCTGACACATGCGGACACGCGAAACTTGTTCCGCTCATATACCAGTAGTCGTCTCCCGCCCCGGCTCCAAGCGTGATAACCTGGTCCCCCGGAGCCGTGACCCATACTTTGTTGTCAAACCCGGGCCCGTTATCTTCACTCAGCCACAGCGAGATACTGACCCATTTTTGATCCTTGTCGACCGAGCCGACGCCCATCGTGAACTGAGCGGGATACTGTGCTGAGAACTGAGGCTGCCCTGAAGTGACATTGCCGGCTGCGCAGACGACAATGATTCCGTCTTCAACGGCCTGATCGCACAGATCCATCATCGTCTGCATGCGGGAACCCAGTCCTGTCGCGCCCAGACTCATATTGATCACAGAGACATTTGCCCCTTCAGCGCCGTCGCTATCGTCATACGCTTCTTTTTCTTCAACAGCATAACTGACCGCATTGCAGAGGATAGACGCTCTTGTCTGATTGGATTCTCGGAAGACTCTGACCGGCATCACATCAGCCTTCTGTAAAATGCCGGCGATTCCTTTTGAATTGTCTTTCTTTGCCATCATGATACCGGCCACCTGTGTCCCGTGACCGAAAATATCATAGATATCATCGGGATCGACCGTTCCGCTGCTGTTCGCAGTA
>CACYEU010000082.1 GCA_902773445.1 uncultured Lachnospiraceae bacterium
ATCAGCATCGTCTGCGGCGATATCAAAAACGCGCCGCAGATCTTCGGACACGGGTCATTTCAGATCGTGGTGACCAACCCGCCGTATATTAAAAACAACGCGGGCCTTAAGGCCTCGGGAAATAAATGCATCGCCCGTTCGGAGGTTGCGATCACGCTCACGGAACTGCTCAAATCCGCGTCGGCGCTGCTGCCCGCGAAAGGGCGTTTCTATATGATCCACAAGGCGAACCGTCTCGCCGAGATCATCGGAGAGATGCAGCGCGCGAAGATCGAGCCGAAGAAGATCAGGCTGGTCTACCCGCGCGCCGGCAAAGAGGCGAAGCTGGCGCTGATCATGGGCATCAGAGACGGCGGCAGCCAGACCACGGTCGAACCGCCGCTGATCCTCTACAACGAAGACGGGTCTGAAAGCGACGAACTCAAAATGATCTACAGCAAATACGCGCAGCAGGCGTAGACGCTGTCAGAACAGATAAAGGTAAGACAGATGAGTGAGACAGGAAAACTAATCGTATGCGCAACGCCGATCGGAAATCTTTCCGATATGACTCCGCGCGCCGTCAAAAGCCTGAAGCAGGCTGATCTGATCGCGGCGGAGGATACGCGCAACACTCGCAAACTTCTGGAACGTTTCAAGATCGAAACGCCGATGACGAGTTATCACCACTATAACCGTGTCGACAAAGCGAAGGAACTGATCGAGGAGATCCTGAGCGGCAAAATCGTCGCGCTTGTGACCGACGCCGGCACACCGGCCGTTTCCGATCCGGGAGAGGAACTCGTGAATATGTGTCATGAACGCGGTATTACCGTGACCGGCGTCCCGGGCCCGTCGGCAGCGATCCTTGCCCTGTCGGTGTCGGGGCTGAAAAGCGGGAAATTCACATTTATCGGATTCCTGCCGCGCGACAACAAGGAGAGGAAAGCCGCGCTGGCCGAACTGGCGGAAGAAAAGCACACGCTGATCCTCTACGAAGCGCCGCACCGCATGGCAAAGACGCTCAATGATCTGCACGCTGTACTCGGTGACCGCAGCATCTGCGTCGCGCATGAGCTGACAAAGGTGCATGAGAGCATTCACCGCGGGACGATCGGGGAGCTGTCGATCTATTTCTCGAAAAATGAACCGAAGGGCGAGTATGTCCTGATCATTGAAGAGCCGGATGCCGAGGCGCTCAAACAGGAAAGCGTTCAAAAATGGAACAGTATTCCGGTCGGAGAACATGTTCTGCAGTATGAGGAAGCCGGGCACGACCGGAAAACCGCGATGAAACTCGCCGCAAAGGACCGCGGTGTTTCAAAACGGGACATTTACAAGAAGATGCTAGAGGAAATTGATGAAAACGTTGATATTTGATACACACGCGCACTATGACGACAGACGGTTCGACGAGGACCGCGATGAACTGCTCGCCGGCATGAGAGAGGCCGGGGTTGGTACGATCGTCAATGTCGGAGCGGCATTTGACGGGTGCAGGGCGGCCGTTGAGCTCAGCAGAAAGTGGGATTTCATCTACGCGGCGGTCGGCGTGCATCCCGATGAGACCGGATGCCTCGACGAGGAGCATATCGCGCAGCTTAAAGCATGGGCCGCGGAGCCGAAGACGGTCGCGATCGGCGAGATCGGTCTCGACTATCACAACGATGTCGAGCCGCACGAATTCCAGCAGAAATGGTTCATCCGCCAGATCGGGCTGGCGCGCGAAGTCGGTCTGCCGATCCTCGTGCACAGCCGCGACGCGGTTCAGGACACCTATGACATTATCAGGGACCACGCGGCCGGGATGACCGGTATCATTCACGCGTTTTCTGCCTCCAAGGAAATGGCGCTTAAGTATATTGAACTCGGCTACTATATCGGCATGGGAGGGGTCGTCACATTCAAAAACGGCAAAAAGGCGAAGGAAGTCGTCGCCGCGATCCCGCTCGAAAGCCTTGTGCTTGAAACCGACGCGCCGTATCTGTCGCCGGATCCGCTGCGCGGCAGGCGCAACGACTCGGCGAAGCTGAAATATGTCGTTCAGATGGTCGCTTCGCTCAAGGGTGTGAGCGAGGAGGAAGTCATCGGGACGACGACTCGCAATGCATGTGAACTGTTCGGCATCTGAACCGGGCGACGCAGACTGAAAGGAAACATCAATGCTGGCTGAGCGCATTTTGAACAACACGAAACGAATCGTACAGGAGAATCATATCCGGTTTCAGAAGAAATTCGGACAGAATTTCCTGATCGACGCGCATGTTCTTGGCAAAATCGTCCGGGCCGCCGGCATCGGTCCCGACGACCGCGTGATCGAAGTCGGTCCCGGCATCGGAACGCTGACCCAGGAGCTGGCCGAGCGCGCGAAGAAAGTCATCTGCGTTGAGATCGACCGCAACCTTGTCGAAATCCTCGGCGAAACGCTTGCGGATTACGATAATGTTGAGATCATCAACGAGGATATCTTAAAGGTCGACCCGGAAGCGCTCCGGCAGAGACTCGGAGACGAAGAAGGCCGCATCATCATGGTCGCAAACCTGCCGTACAACATCACTTCGCCACTGATCATGAAATACTTCGAGGAAGCTCCGTTCGTCGAGACATTCGTGCTGATGCTCCAGGAAGAAGTCGCGGTCCGGATGCAGGCAGAAGCGGGGTCGAAAGAGTACGGATCGCTGTCGGTCGCAACCGCCTACTATGCCGATGCCGAGATCGCGGCTTATGTGCCGCTCAACTGTTTTTATCCGCGTCCGAAAGTCGGGTCGGCTGTAATCCGCCTGGACCGGCATGACAAACCGCCTGTTGAGGTGTATGACGAAGAACTTCTGTTCAGAGTCGTGCGCGCCGCGTTTAACCAGCGCAGGAAGATGCTCAGCAACAGCCTGACAAACGGAATGGACAAGGCATTTACCAAGGAACAGATCAATGAGGCACTGACTGAAGCCGGCGTTGAATCCACGCAGAGAGCCGAGGAACTGCCTCTCGCAAAATTTGCTATGATCGCGAATTCTTTGTATAATAGAGGGTACACTAACTAACAAATGGAGGGCCTTATATGAGTAAGGGTTTATTTGGTCTGACACCGCGTATCGAAGAGCTGTCTGAGCTCAGTCAGAAGCACAATTCGATCGACAAAGAGCTCTATGTCAAATACGACGTCAAACAGGGTCTGCGCGACTCAAGCGGCGCCGGCGTTCTGACCGGCTTGACAAATGTCTCTGATGTCAACGCGAAGAAGGAAGTCGACGGAAAGATCGTTCCGTGTGCCGGCAACCTTTATTACCGCGGATACAACATCAAAGACCTGATCCGCGGATTCGAGCAGCTTGAAGACTTCGGCGGCTTCGAAGAGGCGGCTTATCTGCTGATGGTCGGCGAGCTTCCGACACAGCAGCAGCTTTCCGATTTCAGGGATCTTCTCGTATCCTGCCGGCGTCTACCGCCGAACTTTGTCCGCGATATCATTATGAAAGCGCCGAGCCGCGATATGATGAATTCACTGTCACGCTCGATCCTGTCGCTTTACACCTATGATCCGTACGCGGATGACACATCGCTTCCGAATGTTCTGCGCCAGTCGATCAATCTGATCGCGCAGTTCCCGATGCTGATGGTCTACGGATTCCACGCTTACAACTACCATCACGGACAGGATCTGTACATCTATGCGCCGAAGCCTGAGCTTTCGACTGCCGAGAATATTCTGATGATGCTGCGCGAAGACCGTCAGTACACACCGCTCGAGGCAAAGGTTCTCGACATGGCGATGGTGCTCCATATGGATCACGGCGGAGGCAACAACTCGACATTTACGACCCACGTCGTCACATCGTCCGGTACCGACACTTATTCGACGATCGCGGCAGCGCTCGCATCCCTCAAGGGACCGAAACACGGCGGCGCGAACATCAAGGTCATGGAGATGTTCGACGCGATCAAGACAGAGGTCGTCGACTGGGAAGATGACGAGGAAATCGAGAACTATCTGACCGCGATCCTCAACAAAGAGGTCTTTGACCGCAAGGGCCTGATCTATGGTATCGGTCATGCGATCTACACCGTGTCTGACCCGAGAGCCGAAGTGCTCGAGGAATATGTCTCGAAGCTTGCGAAAGCCAAGGGATATGACAAAGAGTACGGACTCTACAAGAAAGTCGAGCAGATCGCTCCGCGTCTGATCGAAGCGCGCCAGCACAACAAAAAGGGTGTTAACGCGAATGTCGACTTTTACAGCGGTCTGGTCTACAACATGCTCGGACTGCCGCTCAGCCTCTATACGCCGCTGTTTGCGACGGCACGTATCGTCGGCTGGAGCGCTCACCGATTAGAAGAACTTCAAAACGTCCACAGAATCATCCGGCCAGCATATATGCCGCTGTGTCCGCGCAAGGAGTATATCCCGATCGACCGGAGGTAATGACGATGAAGGAAGAATACTATTTTCCGTCTGCTGATAATCTGACACAGATCCATGTATGTGTGTGGAAACCCGAGGGGAAACCGAAAGCGGTTCTTCAGATCATACACGGAATGAAGGAGTACATCGGCCGCTATGAGAATTTTGCCGAGTTTTTAAATGAAAAAGGCATTCTTGTCGTCGGCAACGACCATCTGGGTCACGGCCGTTCCGTTGCGGATGAGAGCTGCTACGGATTCTTCAGCAACAGGCGTGGACCGGACGATGTCCTGTCCGATATTCAGACGGTCAGGGAAAAGACCGAAGCCCGCGAGCCGGACATTCCGTATTTTATGCTCGGGCACAGTATGGGATCGGCGCTTCTGCGCTGTTATCTGACCGAAAAGAGCCGGGGTCTTAAAGGCGCGATCATCATGGGTTCATTTACAGCGCCGCCGGCAGCAGTCAAGGTTGCGAAGGCACTGTGCAGGACGACCGCGAAGTTCCGCGGACGCAAGCACATCAGCAAGCTCGTCGACTCACTGGCAGCAGGCGGTTACAACAAGGAGTTCAAACATCCGGAGACAGCAGTCGACTGGCTGTCAAGGGATAACAAGAACAACACGGCCTATGAAAATGATCCGTACTGTCAGCACGAGTTTACGGTCAATGCCTATTACGGCATGTTCGAAGCGCTGGCGCGGGCCGAGAAAACGCAGAACATGGACAGGATCAACAAAGATCTGCCGCTTCTGATCGTCTCGGGGGCAGAGGATCCGGTCGGACATCACGGCAAAGACATTCCGAAGATCGCGCGCTGGTACCGCGGGATCGGCATCAAACGGGTCAAGGAAAAGCTCTATGCCGGAGACCGTCACGAGATCCTCAACGAACTCGACAAAGATAAGGTTTACAACGATTTATACAACTGGCTATCAGGACTGATCAATTAAGGAGTTATATCAAATGGCTAAAGCAGGTAAGAAGGTTGAACAGATCACATCGCGCGACGTGGATTTTGCGCAGTGGTACACCGATGTCGTCAAGAAGGCGGAACTGATCGGTTACACGAGCGTCAAGGGCTGCACGGTCTTAAAGCCGGCCGGATTCGCGATCTGGGAGAGGATGAAGGAAGAACTCGACAGGCGCTTTAAGGCGACCGGCGTTCAGAACGTCTATCTGCCGATGTTCATCCCGGAAAACCTGCTGCAGAAGGAAAAGGATCACGTCGAAGGATTTGCCCCGGAAGTCGCGTGGGTCACCCACGGCGGTGAGAACGAGCTGACCGAGCGCATGTGCGTGCGGCCGACATCCGAGACGCTGTTCTGTGATCTGTATTCGAAGGATATCCATTCATTCCGCGATCTGCCGCGCCTCTACAATCAGTGGTGTTCGGTGGTCCGCTGGGAGAAGACGACCCGTCCGTTCCTGCGCTCCAGAGAATTCCTCTGGCAGGAAGGACACACGGCGCACGCGACGGCCGAGGAAGCCGAAGAGCGCACAGTCATGATGTTAAATGTCTACGCTGATTTCTGTAAAGAAGTCCTCGCGATCCCGGTCATCAAGGGCCGCAAGAGCGAGAAGGAAAAATTCGCCGGCGCCGAGGCGACCTATACGATCGAGTCGCTGATGCACGACGGCAAAGCGCTGCAGTCCGGAACCAGCCACAATTTCGGCGACGGATTCGCGCGAGCCTACGATATCCAGTACACCGATAAGAACAATCAGCTTCAGTATGTCCACCAGACCTCCTGGGGATTCACGACGCGCATGGTCGGCGCGATCATCATGGTCCATGGCGATGACGACGGACTTGTGCTTCCGCCGAAAGTCGCTCCGACTCAGGTTGCGGTCATTCCGATCAGGATGCAGCAGGAAGAAGTCATGGAAGCCTGCGGTCAGATCAGAGATGAACTCGTCGCGGCCGGAATCCGGACACTGGTCGACGATTCCGACAAGAGCCCGGGATGGAAATTTGCCGAGCACGAGATGCGCGGCGTACCGATCCGTCTTGAGCTCGGACCGAAAGATCTCGAGAAGAAGCAGGTCGTTCTGGTCCGCCGCGACACCGGAGAGAAGATCCCGGCGCCGATCGACGGAATCGCCGGGACGATCACAAAGATGCTTGCCGATATTCACGATTCAATGTATGCGCGCGCAAAAGAACATCTTGAGAAGCACGTGACGACCGTGAAGACTTACGACGAATTCAAGGATGCCGCTGAGAACAAACCCGGATTCATCAAAGCCCACTGGTGCGGATGTCAGGAATGCGAGGATGCCGTCAAGGAAGATACGACCGCGACACTCCGCTGCATCCCGTTCGAGGGCGGAGAACCGGAAGAAGGCGCTGTCTGCGTATACTGCGGCAAGCCGGCGAAATACAACGCCTACTGGGGAAAGGCCTATTAAACACCTGTTTTGGAAAGGTTTTGAAGAATGATCAACCTGCCAACACCGGTCAATGAGATTATCGACACCCTCCGTCAGCACGGCTTCGAGGCATATGCTGTAGGAGGGTGTGTTCGTGACAGCCTGCTTGGGCGTGAGCCTGAGGACTGGGATGTCACGACTTCCGCGCGCCCTGAACAGGTCAAGGAGATCTTTCCGGTCACGATCGACACGGGGATCGAGCACGGGACCGTGACCGTGCGGCTGAACAAGACAAATTATGAAGTCACGACATTCAGGATCGACGGAAAATACTCCGACCACCGCCGTCCGGACGAAGTCAGTTTCGCGCGGACATTACAGGAAGATCTGCTGCGCCGCGACTTTACGATCAACGCGATGGCAGCAGGCGGCGACGAGCCGGATGGCAAATCCGGGATCATTGACCTCTACGGGGGCTTGGCCGATCTGGATGCCGGGATCATCCGCTGTGTCGGCGTGCCCGAAGAACGGTTCAACGAGGATGCGCTCAGGATCCTGCGCGCGTTCCGCTTCGCGGCACAGCTCGGATTTGACATCGAACCGGCGACCCGCGACGCGATTGCTGCGACACGCGAGGGGCTGCGGGCGATCAGCGCCGAGAGGATCCAGGTCGAAATGACGAAGATCCTCATCTCAGACAGACCCGGTATCCTCAGAGATATGTGTGAACTCGGCGTGACCGCGATCATTCTGCCGGAGCTCGATCAGATGATGGCGACCGAACAGAACAACCGGCACCATGTCTGGACTGTCGGCGAACATACGATCCGGTCGCTGGAGGCGTTGGCTGGTATGACGAACAACTCGCTGGCGGGATCCAAGGCCATCCGCTGGGCGATGCTGCTGCACGATACCGGCAAACCGCAATGCAAGACGGTCGAAGAAGACGGGCAGGATCATTTCAAAGGACACGCACTGATCAGCGCCGATATCGCTCGCGATGTCATGAACCGCATGAAGATGGACAACGCGACCCGCGACACCGTCGTCCGCCTGGTCAAATATCACGACTACCGGATGCCGTCCGAAAAGAAAAATGTCCGGCGCGCACTGGCGAAGATCGGGCGGGACTATTTTCCGGGTTACTGCATCGTGCGCCGTGCCGACGTCCTTGCGCAGAGCGAATTTGTCCGCGCCGAAAAGCTCGAGAATCTCGACGCAATCGAGGCGCTTTACGCCGAGATCATCGCGGAAGATGAATGCGTCAGCCTCGATCAGCTGGCTGTCACCGGCCGCGATCTGATCGAGGAAGGGCTGGAACCCGGGCCCGCGATCGGCGACGCGCTCGCGATGCTGCTTTCACGCGTCATCGAGGACCCGTCACTGAATAATAAAGAAACACTGCTGGCAATCTGGCGGGACAACAATGGCTCCGCTGAACTGAAGGCCTGAAAACAGATAAAAGTTCAGCCAAATGAGCGGCGGAGAGACATTTTCAGGCGAAAGCAGGCAAAAAGACTGAACTGAAGGCCTAAAAACAGATGAAAGTTCAGCCAAATTGGTGGCGGAGAGACATTTTCAGGCGAAAACAGGCAAAAAGACTGAACTGAAGGCCTGAAAACAGATAAAAGTTCAGCCTATCAGTGTTACAACATGGAGGTATCAAGTGAAACTCGGTAAATCAACTCAATTGAACAGGAAAAATGAGCTTTTGAGAGAAAGAATGCGGCTGCCGCACAGTCTTTCTGCCGCCGTGTTTGCTCTGATGCTTGCTGTTGTAACGATGGCTGTCACAGTATTGGCCGGGCCCGTGCTGCAGGCCGCGGCGGTCGAACGCACTGAAGGCATGAGCGAGGAAGAGTACCAGCGTCAGCTGCAGCTCGAGAAAGTGTACAATATCGAAGTCGCGAGCAATAAGATCAAAGGGTGGCCGAAAGGTCCGGGAACATACGGCGAGTCGGCCTGTGTGATGGATATGGAGACCGGCGCGGTCCTCTATGACAAAAAGATGGATACGAAGCAGTTCCCGGCCAGCATCACGAAGGTCATGACCGCTTATGTCACGCTCAAATACGGCGATATGAATTCCAATGTGAAGTTCTATCATGAAGACGTGGCATTTCTCGAGGGCGGCGACGCGTCGATCGGCATGGAGCCCGGCGAAGTCATCACGATGAAAGAAGCGATGTACGCGATGCTTCTACACTCGGCCAATGAAGTTTCGCACGCGATCATCCGCACGGTCGGCGGGCAGGTCCGCAAAGCCGGCAAGATCGATGTCCCCGGCGTCCCGACAAAAGGAGCCAACGATCAGGTACTCGACTATCAGTGGGGGATCGGGCTGATGAACATGGAAGCCGCGATGCTCGGCTGCAAGAATACGCATTTCGTCAATTCATACGGCTTGCACGACGACAAACATTATGTCAGCGCGCACGACATGTGCCTGATCGGTTCGGCAGCCTACCGGTATGACTATTTCAAACTGGTCACACAGACGCTTCACTATACGATCCCGAAGAAAAAGACGACCAAGGACGCGCGCGAATTCCGGCAGAATCACAAAATGCTGTACCCGGAAAACGAGAATTATTACGCAAACTGCACCGGCGGAAAGACCGGATTCACCGACCAGGCCGCATCGACGCTGATCACGTTTGCCGAGAAAGACGGAAAGAAACTGGTCGCCTGTGTTCTGCACACCTACGGGAGAAATGTCTATCCCGATACGCGGGCGCTGCTCGAGTACGGCTTTAACAATTTTGAGCACAAGACGCTCTCGCTGAATGACATTTCCAAAATCGCCGGAGAGCGTTCATCAGGACGCAAGGTCACGATGGTCACCGACGAGACAACGATGCTGACGGTTCCGAAAAAGACAGACATGTCTAAGGTTACGGGCAAGACGGTCCTCAATCCGATGGCTGCGCGCCCCGAAGAGCAGATTTTCCATTTCTACTTCAACAACATGCCGGTCGGAAGCATCGATGTGCAGGTCCAAAGTCTCCACCAGTCTGTGATCGACGCGCTTGATCTTTCGCGCGAACGACTGAAGGACGATTATCCCGGTGGAAAGTAAAAGACATGAGCAAGGCAGTCATTTTTGACATGGACGGGGTCCTCTCGGATTCCGAATGGATATATGTCGAGAAGATCCTGAGCGTTCTCTCGGAAGAAGGCGTCAATGTCCCGACGGAGGAGATCAACGACCTCTTCGGTCAAAGCATGATCTGCATCTGCAGCGAGCTCAAAGAGCGGTATAACCTGAAAAATGAGCCCGATGAGTATGCCGGGCGGATCCTGAGACTGCGCGACGAGCATATTGAAGAGCACGGACTGTACCCGATGGAGGGGGCCGTCGAATTTGTCAGGAAACTGCACGACGCCGGGATCCCTCTTGCCGTGGCATCCAGCGCCGATGCTCAGACCATCAGGGTCAACATGGAGAGCTTCGGCATAGCGGACTGCTTTGATCATCTGGTGAGCGGTCTGGATTGTGAAAACGGGAAGCCGGCGCCCGACCTTTATCTGAAAGCCGCGGACCTGCTGGGAAAGGATCCGAAAGACTGTATTGTCTTCGAGGATTCGGCGAGCGGCGTACGAGCGGCAAAGAGCGCAGGAATGTACTGCTATGCATTTGTTCCGCCGAAGGCTGTTCCTCAGGACATCAGTCCTGCGGATGAGATCGTCCATCGGTTTCCGACAGAGAGTATTCCAGATCAGACAGAGAGCCAGTAAGGAATATTTAATCTATGCTGAATGTTGTGTATAGCGGAATTGCGCTGTTCTTCTGGGCAGTGCTGTATATTTCTTTCAAAAGGGACAGAAGCAGATACCGCAACTGCTATATTCTCTTTTTCGCGCTTGCAACGACGGTCGTTGCGCTGACATTTCTGGCGGGCGAACACCAGAAACAGGTGATTATCGTCCTGTCTTTACTGATCTTTCTGGCCCTGCTGGCTGTTCCGATTTTCCTGATCTGGAACGGCATCCTGATGTACAAACGGGAGGGGCACAGCCTGTCAAATCTCCTGTCACTGATCTTCGGAATCGTGATCGGCATCGGCGAGATCGCGACATTTGCCGCGGTCCTGCTGCCGGAGATCGCAGGGGACAGATGGAATGTCCGGGGATTTCTGTTTCAGCTGAGCCGCGTCAGCATGTTCATCAGCGTTACGGTGATCTATATTTCGGTTGCGTTCGTGATCTTCATGCTGTACTGCGTCTTCCTGCAGATTATACCGAGAAAGAGAGATTTCGATTATGTCATCATTCACGGAGCCGGTCTGCTCTCGGGGAACCGCATATCAAAGCTGCTTTCTGACAGAATCGATAAGGCGATCGAGGTATACAGAAAGGATCCGACGCCTCCGTTCCTCATTCCGTCGGGAGGCAAAGGGTCTGATGAGCGAATGTCTGAGGCCGAGGCGATGGCGACCTACCTGGTCGAAAAAGGAATCCCGGCAGACATGATCATCAAAGAGGACCGTTCAGAGAACACCTACAAGAATCTGGAATATTCAAAAGCGATCATCGACGCCCGCGAAGGCAGAAAATACACGGCGCTTGTCACCAGCAACTATCATGTGTACAGAGCGCTCCGCTACTGCCGCAAAGTCGGCCTCAAATGCATCGGCATCGGCAGCCATGTAGCGTTCTATTACTGGCCGAGCGCGCTGATCCGGGAGTTCATCGCAGTCCACAGAGAAAAGAAACACCTCATCCTTATGATCCTGGGCTGGATCCTGTGTATGATACCGCTCATCGCAGTCTATTTCATGAAATAGACAATCATTGCCGATATTGTTAAAAAGTGCTTGCATGTCTTCGGATAATCCGCTATAATAGTCAAGCACGCAACCGAGAGTTGTGTAAATATAAATAAGCGCGATTAGCTCAGCTGGCAGAGCACCTGACTCTTAATCAGGGTGTCCAGGGTTCGATCCCCTGATCGCGTATAGAAAAAGCCCCTATTTAGGGGCTTTTTCTTATATGACCCTTTAAACATGAAGAGTTAGAAGCGTTCTTTGG
>CACYEU010000083.1 GCA_902773445.1 uncultured Lachnospiraceae bacterium
CTTGACACTTGCACCGAAACCCCGTAAAATAGGCAAGTGTGCCGATTTCGGCATATGCGTATATGCAACAAAAAACCGCAGCAAAGAGAAGTGCATAGGAGGTGAAAACTTTATGCCAACATTCAACCAGTTAGTCAGAAAGGGAAGAGAGACTTCAACGAAGAAGTCGACAGCTCCGGCTCTGCAGAAGGGATTCAACTCTCTTAAGAAAAGAGCGACTGACACATCGTCACCGCAGAAGCGCGGCGTGTGCACAGCTGTCAAGACTGCTACTCCGAAGAAGCCGAATTCAGCTCTCCGTAAGATCGCCCGTGTCCGTTTGTCAAACGGCATCGAAGTGACAACTTACATCCCCGGCGAAGGACACAACCTGCAGGAGCATAGTGTCGTCCTGATTCGAGGCGGAAGAGTTAAGGACCTGCCCGGTACCCGTTATCACATCATCCGCGGTACTCTTGATACCGCCGGTGTTGCTGACAGAAGACAGGCAAGGTCAAAGTACGGAGCAAAGAGACCCAAGAAGTAAACCGTTATTTTCACGTAAGACTATGATACTTAATGCTGCGGATAGTTATAAGATCTGATCCGCACGGACACATAAGTATTGTGAGTACCTGTGATTTAACAACCATTTGGTTAAGGAGGGAAGAGACGTGCCACGTAAAGGACATACTCAACACAGAGATGTATTGGCGGATCCGATCTACAATGATATAGTCGTCACGAAACTGATCAACAATATCATGTTGGACGGAAAAAAGGGCGTTGCCCAGAAGATCGTCTACGGCGCATTTGAAACCGTAGAGCAGAAGACAGGCAAGCCCGCGCTCGAAGTATTTAAGCAGGCGATGGAAAATATCATGCCTGTATTGGAAGTAAAGGCAAGACGTATCGGCGGCGCGACCTATCAGGTCCCGATCGAAGTTCGTCCTGACAGACGTCAGGCGCTTGCGCTTCGCTGGCTCACAACATTCTCCCGCAACAGAGGAGAGAAGACAATGAAGGAGCGTCTTGCTAACGAAATCATGGATGCTGCGGAGAATACCGGAACATCCGTTAAGAGAAAGGAAGATGTGCACAAGATGGCCGAGGCGAACAAGGCCTTTGCGCACTATCGTTTCTAAGGATTTAGGAGGATCATTTTGGGAAGAGAATACCCCCTGGAAAGAACCAGGAACATCGGTATTATGGCGCATATTGATGCCGGGAAGACGACTCTGACTGAGCGTATTCTCTACTATACAGGCATCAATTATAAGATCGGTGAGACGCACGAAGGCTCCGCCACCATGGACTGGATGGAACAGGAGAAAGAGCGCGGCATCACGATCACGTCTGCTGCGACCACTTGCCATTGGACCCTTCAGGATCACTTGAAGACAAAAGAAGGGGCCAAAGAGTGCCGTATCAATATCATCGACACGCCCGGACACGTTGACTTCACAGTTGAAGTCGAGCGTTCGCTGCGCGTCCTTGACGGTGCGGTCGGCGTCTTCTGCGCGAAAGGCGGCGTTGAGCCGCAGTCGGAAAATGTCTGGCGTCAGGCGGACACTTACAATGTCCCGCGTATGGCATTCATCAACAAGATGGACATCCTCGGCGCGAATTTCTACAATGCGGTCGATCAGATTCGCACCCGTTTGGGAAAGAACGCGGTCGTTCTTCAGCTGCCGGTCGGCAAGGAAGACGATTTCAGAGGCATCATCGATCTGATGGAGATGGAAGCCTATATGTACAGCGACGGCGACGAGAAAGATTCCGTCGTCAGCATCGAGCCGATTCCTGCGGAAATGAAGGAAGAGGCGGAGCAGTACCGCGCAGAGCTCATCGAGAAGGTCTGCGAGCTGGATGATGATCTGATGCTGATGTATCTGGAAGGCGAAGAGCCGTCGATCGAGCAGATGAAGACAGTCCTGCGCAAGGCGACTTGCGAATGTACGGCTGTTCCTGTCTGCTGCGGATCGGCTCACGAGCAGAAGGGTATCACCAAGCTGCTCGACGCGATCGTCGAATACATGCCTGCTCCGACCGACATTCCGGCCATCGAAGGTGTCGATGATAAAGGCAGAGAAGTCGTGCGTCATTCGTCGGATGATGAGCCGTTCTCAGCGCTTGCATTCAAGATCATGACCGACCCGTATGTCGGAAAACTCGCGTACTTCAGAGTTTACTCCGGTACGATGAAGGCCGGATCCTATGTCATGAATGCGACAAAGGGCAAGAAAGAGCGTGTCGGCCGCATCCTGCAGATGCACGCGAATAAGCGCCAGGAACTTGACATGGTCTATGCCGGCGATATTGCGGCGGCGATCGGATTCAAGGGAACAACGACAGGTGATACGATCTGCGATGAAAAGCACCCGGTCATCTTAGAGTCGATGGAATTCCCGGAGCCGGTCATCGAGCTGGCAATCGAGCCGAAGACCAAGGCGTCACAGGGCAAACTCGGAGAATCGCTTGCGAAACTCGCCGAGGAAGACCCGACATTTAAGGCACATACTGATCCGGACACCGGACAGACGATCATCGCCGGAATGGGCGAGCTGCATCTTGAGATCATCGTCGACCGTCTGCTGCGCGAATTCAAGGTAGAGGCCAACGTCGGCGCTCCGCAGGTTGCATACCGCGAAGCGATCACGAAGCCGGCCGATGTCGATTCGAAGTACGCGAAGCAGTCAGGCGGACGCGGCCAGTACGGTCACTGTAAAGTCCGCTTTGAACCGATCGAAGCCAACAGCGAAGAGACATTTATCTTCGAATCCGAAGTTGTCGGCGGAAGTATTCCGAAAGAGTACATTCCGGCTGTCGGCGCCGGTATCGAAGAGGCGGCTCAGAGCGGTCCGCTCGGCGGTTATCCGGTTGTCGGTGTCAAGGCTGTCGTCTATGACGGTTCCTACCACGAAGTCGACTCGTCCGAGATGGCATTCCATGTCGCCGGTTCAATGGCCTTTAAAGAGGCGATGAAGCAGGCCGGTCCGGTTCTGCTTGAGCCGATCATGAAAGTCGAAGTGACAATGCCCGAAGAATACATGGGCGATGTCATCGGCGATCTGAACGGACGCCGCGGCCGCATCGAGGGCATGGATGACCTCGGCGGAGGCAAGAAAGTCACGGCATATGTACCGCTTTCAGAGATGTTCGGATATGCGACTGATCTGCGTTCAAGAACACAGGGACGAGGCAATTATTCGATGTTCTTTGAGAAATACGAACAGGTCCCGAAATCAGTTCAGGAGAAGCTGTTATCCGGCAAGACCTTGTGATAAAAATAGCTTGAAATATGTAGTTTTTTGCAATATAATCAGTAGTAACTGAGTGTAATTTAGCTTGAGGAGGATTTAATAATGGCAAAAGAAAAATTTAACAGGACTAAACCGCATTGTAATATCGGTACAATCGGACACGTCGACCACGGCAAAACGACGCTGACAGCTGCCATTACAAAGGTGTTGGCTGATCGTGTACCGGGTAACGTAAAGGTTGATTTCGAGAATATCGACAAGGCTCCCGAAGAGAGAGAGCGTGGTATCACGATTTCAACAGCTCACGTTGAGTATGAGACAGAGAAGCGTCACTATGCACACGTTGACTGCCCA